>NZ_JBQEMR010000005.1:10289-33459 GCF_052045015.1 Stenotrophomonas sp. 22692 | reverse complement strand
GCGGCATGGGGAACCTCGATATCGGAACGGAAAGCAGCCGAGCATGGCTCGGCTCTACAGAATGCACTCTGCGACGAACCGCCGCCGGGCCTGGCCCGGCGCTACCACAGGAACTGCCGATGACTGCAAGCACCGCTCCGCGCTGGCCCGTACGCTACCTGCTCTTCATCGGCGGCCTGGGGGGCCTGCTGTACGGCATCGACATCGGCATCATCGCCGGTGCCCTGCCCTATCTTGAAGCGACCGCCAGTCACGCCTGGCAGCTCAGCAGCCAGCAGCTCGGCTTCGTGGTGGCGGCCGTACTGCTGGGCAGCGTGCTGTCCTCGCTGTTCGCCGGCATGATCGCCGACCTGATTGGCCGCCGCGGCGCGATGCTGCTGGCCGGCCTGCTGTTCACCGCCTCGATTCCGATCATGGCACTGGCCTCCGGCTACACGCCGCTGCTGCTGGGACGCCTGCTGCAGGGCATCAGTGGCGGTTTGATCGGCGTCGTGATTCCGTTGTACCTGGCCGAAGTGCTCAGCCCCGAACGGCGCGGGCGCGGCGCGGCCATGTTCCAGCTGCTGCTGACCGTTGGCCTGGTGCTGGCAGCCCTGATCGGCCTGTACCACGCCCATGCCGTGGATGCCGCCGCCGAGGCCGTGCGCTCGCTGCCGGTCGCGCAGCAGGCGCAGGAACTGTTCACGGTGAAGGACCACGCCTGGCGCACCATCTTCTGGACCTGCCTGGCGCCCGGCCTGCTGTTCTGCGCCGGTATCTTCTGGCTGTCCGAATCACCACGCTGGCTGGTGCGCCGCGGCCGCATCGATGAAGCCCGCCGCAGCCTTCAGCGCGTCCTCCCCGCCGCAGACGTCGAGCCCACGCTGGCCCAGATCCAGGCGCCGGAATCGAGCAGCAGCGACGGCAAGCGCGACCCGCTGCTCAGCCGCCGCTACGTGGTGCCGTTCGTGCTCGCGTGCGTGGTGCTGGCCTGCACCCAGGCCACCGGCATCAACTCGGTGCTGGCCTACGCGGTCAACATCCTCAACCAGGCCGGCCTGTCCGGTTCGGTGGCCAACGGTGCCGACGTGGCGATCAAGCTGCTCAACGCGGTGATGACAGTGGTCGCGCTGCTGCTGGTCGACCGCAAGGGCCGCAAGTTCCTGCTGATGCTGGGCAGCGGTGGCATCTGCGTGGCCCTGCTGGCGGCGGCCACGCTGTTCTTCCAGGCCGAGCGCGGACGCGCCGATGTGCAGCCTCAGCTGCAGGCGGCGGTCAGCGGCGAAGGCCTGCAGCTGGTGCTGGATGACGCGCAGTGGCAACGCCTGAGCAATGGCATCGACAGCCAGGGCCGACCGATGCAGCTGACCGTGTCGTACGCCTATGGTGATTTCACCAATGTGCGCGCCCTGCGCAGCGACAACCTGATTGATCGCGAACTGCGCATCGAGCGCACCGGCACCGTGCAGCCGGACAGCGTGATCGGTGCGTTCTTCCGCAAACTCCACCTGAATCCATTTGCCGACCCGGCCAGCGCCAGCCAGGCGCCATTGCGCATCGAGCAGGCCCGCATTGGCCCGGTGCCGCCACCGGCACACGGCTGGGCCGTGGCCACCTGCATCCTGGTGTTCGTCGCGTTCTTCGCCGTCGGCCCCGGCGTGTGCGTGTGGCTGGCACTGTCGGAGCTGATGCCGAACCGCATCCGTTCCAATGGCATGAGCATCGCGCTGCTGATCAACCAGTTCGTGTCCACCACCATCGCCGCCATCTTCCTGCCCACGGTGGGCCACTACGGCTACGCCAGCATGTTCGTGTTCTGGGCGGCGTGCACTTTCGTGTTCTTCCTGGTGGCCGCGTTCTGGCTGCCGGAGACCAAGGGCAAGTCACTGGAAGAGATCGAAGCGCGGTTCGCCCGGTAGCGGTCGACCTTGGTCGACCTCCATGCGCAGCGTGGGGGTGTTGGCACGTCCGTCAGTCGCCCGTGATGTGCTTGGCCAGCGCCTGCGCCTCGGCAACGCTGGGCAACCCGCTCAGCATCATCGATTCGCCGAACGGTCCCTGCACCGTCGCCACCATCAGCACGCGGCCATCCACGCTGATCGCCGCTCGCTGACCGACCAGTGCTGCCGTGCCATCGTGGATGCGCTGGTGCGCTTCGTGTCGAAACCGGATCTGCAGGCCCGGCTGCTTGGCCTCGTCCAGCACGTAGCGCACATCGGCGATGTCGGCGCTGCCAGCGATCGGCGGCTCGCGCAGGGCGAGCGTTTCGCCCTGCCACTGCGCCTGCCTGCCCTTGCCGTCCGCATCGACAGCGCTCAGGCGTACATCCACACCCGCGCGCGGCGCATGATCCTTGCCTGCCAGCGCACCGGGCGTGGCACCCGGCATGCATCCGGCCAGCACCAGCGCTGCGCCCAGCAGGAACGGAAACGCGCCCCTCACTTCAGCTTCCGCAGCTTGAACGCCACCAGCACCTGCAGCAGCCCGTACAGCAGGCTGCCAATGCCGATCCACAGCGTGGTCACCGCCACGCCTGCATACGGATTGGCCGCGAACAGCAGCCCCAGCACCACCGCCAGCACGCCACTGAGGATCAGCAGCCACTCGCCCTGGATCTGCTTGCGCACGCGGATCGCGAACACGATGCGATAGATGCCGGCTACCAGCAGCCACGCCGCCAGGAACAGCACCAGCACGCTGGCGGTGGCCAGCGGATTGATCACCGCCAGGATGCCGAAGCCCAGCGAGGCGATGGCATACAGCGCCAACCAGCCACGCGAGGCACCACTGCCGCCGCTGATCAGTGCGAACAGGCTGATGACGCCTTCAACGATGGCCATCACGCCCAGTGTCCAGGCCAGTGCCATCGCTGCGGACAGCGGCCAGCCAATGGCAACGATGCCGAAACCCAGTGCGACGAGCCCGTACAGCAGCAGGATCCACCAGCTGCGCCCAACCGCCGACAACAAGGGAGACAAGGGGGAATTCATGGCCACTCCTCCGATCCGGAACCGGCCTCATCCTAGCCCCTGTGGATGAAGAGGGCGATCACGGCGCCCGCGCGCAGACCCACACGCGCACCTCCGCTGCGCCGGCCAGGCGCAGCGTCTCGGCGACCTCCATCACCGTGCTGCCAGTCGTCATCACGTCATCGACCACGGTCAGCCGCGAGGGCACGGAACCACGCACGTCGAACGCATCGAACAGGTTTTCCCTGCGCTGTTCGGCCGTGCGTTCAGACTGCGGTGCGGTATGCCGCTGCCGGTACACCCCCTGCCAGACCGGCATCGGCAGCAACCGGCACAGCTCGCCGGCCTGGTTGTAGCCGCGCTGGCGCAAGCGTCGCCTGTGCAGAGGCACCGGCACCAGCGGCGTGCACGACCACGGCGGCGGTGCGCGCTGCATCAGCTGCGCGAGCAGGCGTCCAGCGGCGAGATCCTGATGGAACTTGTAGCGGACCAGCAACTGGTCAACCGGCGGCAGGTACAGCAGGCTGGCATGCGTGGCGGCCTGTGGCGGCACCTCTTCGCGGCAGGTGCCGCAGACGATCAACGCTGTGTCCGGCAACGGCAGCGCGCAGCGCAGGCAGGCACGGCCTGCCCAGGGCAGATCGGCCAAGCAAGCCCAGCACAGATCAAGATCATCGTGGCCCGGGTCGCCGCAGACCAGGCAGCGGAGCGGTAGCAGCACACCAAGCAGTGCGCGCGAGACACGGGTTGCCGAACGCAGGAGATAAGTACGCATCACCCAATACTTGATGGCGCACGCCGCGTGCGGCCATCGGCGAAGCACCGATTGCAGTGTCGGAACTGCCCTCAACTGCGACGGGGGCCGCCGCCCGTCAGGAAAGGCGTTCGCCCTGTCCGGTCGCCGGTGGCGTAGCGGCGGGCCCGATCAACAACTCCGCCAGCCCGCGATAGATCGGCACCCTGCACACCAGCCCGGACACGCCACGCGCGATCAGCACCGTGGCCAGTATCGGCAGCAGCAGGTCGCCACTGTCGGTCAGCTCCAGCGAGATCACCGCCGAAGTCAGTGGCGCCTGAGTGACGCCGGTGAGGTACGCACACATGCCCAGCAGCACGAACGCGCGCGGGTCCACGCCGGGCATCAGCACCGCCAGGTTGTGGCCCAGTCCCGCACCGACCGCCAGCGCGGGCGAGAACAAGCCTCCGGGAATACCGGCCACGTACGATGCGAGGTTGGCCAGCAGCTTCATCAACCCGAACTCGTGACCGACCACCGCCTGCCCCTGCACCAGGCTGCGCGCCTGCTCATAGCCGGTGCCGAACGCGCCTTCACCGAAGACCAGGGCGAGCAGTACCACCACCAGGCCGCAGCCTGCGGCCAACAGAACCGGATGCCGCTGCCGCAGTTGCCCGAGCCAGCGCGGGCGGCCCGCCGCACTGGCCAGCACCGCACGCGCGAACAGGCCACCCAGCAGGCCCGCCACCACGCCGCACAGCAGGATTGCCAGCCAGCCCTGGCCGAGCGGCAGGCGTGCGCTCACATGGCCGAAGTAGGTGTAGTTGCCCAACAGGCCCAGCGACACCACGCCACCGACGATCACCGCGGTCAGCAGGGTGCCTGAGAAGCGATGCTCGAAACGACCGCTGAGCTCCTCGATGGCGAAGACGATGCCGGCCAGCGGCGTGTTGAACGCCGCCGCGATACCCGCCGCACCACCGGCCAGCAGGAAGTGCGAGAGCTCGCGGGGATCCTTGAAGCCGAACCAGCGGCCGAACAGGTACATCAAGCTGGCGCCTACGTGCACAGTCGGGCCCTCGCGGCCCACCGAGGCGCCACCCAGCAGTGACAGCGAGGTCAGCAGCAGCTTGCCGGCCGAAACCGCGGGTGAAAGGTTGGTCTTCCGGAACGGCTCATCGGCCTTGTCCAACGCGGCGATGACCTGCGGAATGCCGCTGCCGCGCGTGGGCTTCAGCACACCGGCGGTCAACCAGGCCAGCAGCGCGAAGATGCCCGGCGTGAGCAGCAGGGCCCACCACGGCGAGTGCGACGTGATGCGCTGGAACAGATGGAACGCCGCGTCGCTGGCCTTGGCGAACAGGATCGCCACCAGCGCCACGGCCACGGCGCCGCCCCAGAGCGCGGCGCGGCGGCGCCAGGCTTCACTGAGGACCAGCGCGCTGACGCGGCCGCGGAGGCGATGGAGATCGATCATGGGAACGAGTCTGCGTGACAGCGATTGCATTGGGCAGCAGGCACTGTGGCTGGATGCCTTGCGGCATGCGGTGAAATGCAGTGCATGGGTCGGTGCTTGAGTCACGAAGGATCTGTAAACCATTTCGAAATTAGAATGGTTGACAGTACTGCCACACCCAACCACACTGCCGCCCTCGCTCCACTCGTACCCAAGGTCCCGCCATGGCTGCTGCCATCCGCTACGACTGGCAACACGACGAACTGCAGGCGCTGTTCGATCTGCCGTTCCCCGAGCTGCTGTTTCGCGCCGCAGCGGTCCATCGCGAGCACTTCGACCCGTCGCAGGTGCAGGTGTCCACGCTGCTGTCGGTGAAGACCGGCGGCTGCCCGGAAGACTGCGCGTACTGCCCGCAGGCGCAGCGCTACAGCACCGGGGTGAACGCGCAGAAGCTGATGGAGACCGACGCGGTGCTGGCCAAGGCACGCCAGGCCAAGGCCGCCGGTGCATCGCGCTTCTGCATGGGTGCCGCATGGCGTTCGCCGAAGGATCGAGACATTCCGAAGGTCGCGGCGATGATCGCCGGGGTGAAGGCACTGGGTCTGGAGACCTGCGCCACGCTGGGCATGCTCAGCGGCGAGCAGGCGCGTGCGCTGAAGGACGCCGGCCTGGACTACTACAACCACAACCTCGACACCGCGCCGGACTACTACGATTCGATCATCCACACGCGCCAGTACCAGGACCGCCTGGATACGCTGGAACACGTGCGCGATGCCGGCCTGAAGACCTGCTGCGGCGGCATCGTCGGCATGGGCGAGACGCGCGCGCAGCGCGTCGGCCTGCTGCTGGCGCTGGCCACGCTGCCGGCGCATCCGGATTCGGTGCCGATCAACAAGCTGGTGCAGGTGGCGGGTACGCCGCTGCATGGCAGCGCCGAACTGGACCCATTCGAGTTCGTGCGCATGATCGCGGTGGCCCGCATCGCCATGCCGCGCTCGATGGTGCGGCTGTCGGCCGGGCGCGAGGCGATGAGTGACGAACTGCAGGCGCTGTGTTTCCTGGCCGGCGCCAACTCCATCTTCTACGGCGACAAGCTGCTGACCACCGGCAACCCGGAAAGCGAGCGCGACCTGGCCCTGTTCGCTCGGCTGGGGTTGCAGCCGATGGCGGTGCAGGTGGATGCCGAAGGCCACGACCACGGCGGTACCGTGCACTCCGATATCAGTGCCGATACGCCCGGCTGTGGCTGCGCTCACGCGGCCTGAGACGGGCCGCAAGCAGGCGCCGCGGCAACGCGCTACCCTAGCCGCCCCGTCGACGCATTCAGCCACCATGGCCCGCCCCGACCTGACCGCCCGCCTCCACGCCCAGCGCGCTCTGCGCGATGCCCAAGGCCGTCGCCGCCCGCGACGCACGGTCACCCGTCGTGATGGCGTGCGCCTGGAAGTGGACGGCCAGTGGCTGACCGGCTTCTGCAGCAACGACTACCTGGGCCTGGCCCAGCAGTTCAGCGTGGTCAACGCGCTGCAGGACGCCGCCGCACGCGAAGGCGCTGGCGCCGGTGCCTCGCACCTGGTCTGCGGCCATCATGCCTTGCATGAGGCGCTGGAACGCGAGGTGGCCGAGTGGCTTGGCTATCCACGTGCGCTGCTGTTCGGCAGTGGCTTCGCCGCCAATCTGGCGGTGCAGCAGGCACTGCTGAGCGAAGAGAACGACGTGTGCGTGCAGGACAAGCTCAACCACGCCAGCCTGCTCGATGCGACCCGGTTGGCCGGTGCACGTCTGCGCCGCTATCCGCACCTGGATCCGGAAGGCGCAATGCGTCAGCTCAAGCACGCGCCCGATGGCGCGGCCATGCTGGCCACCGATGGTGTCTTCAGCATGGATGGCGACATCGCACCGCTGCGTGCATTGTCGCTTGTGGCACGCCTGCAGCAGGCGCTGTTCTATGTGGATGATGCGCACGGTGTCGGCGTGGTCGGTGATGGCCGTGGTGCCGTGGCCGCCGCCGGGCTGGGCGTGGACGACGTACCGCTGCAGCTGGTCACACTGGGCAAGGCACTGGGCGGTTCCGGTGCGCTGGTGCTGGGCCGCGACGACCTGATCGAGCATCTGGCCGAAACCGCGCGCCCGTACATCTACACCACCGCCGTGCCACCGGCGATGGCCGCTGCTGCGCTTGAAGCAGTGCGCCTGGCGCGCCGCGACCACTGGCGTCGCACAAAGCTGACCGACCTGATCGCGCTGTTCCGCACTGAAGCGCGTCGCCATGGCCTGGACCTGATGGCTTCGGAAACACCGATCCAGCCGCTGCTGTTCGGCGATGACCGCACCGCCGTGGCGATGTCCACGGCGCTGGAACAGGCCGGCTGGCTGGTCGGTGCAATCCGCCCGCCGACGGTGCCGGAAGGCAAGGCACGCCTGCGCGTGACACTGTCCGCGCTGCATACGCCGGAACAGGTGCGTGGCCTGGTGGAGGCCATCGCCAGCGCGCGCGATCGCGTGACCCTGGCCGTGCGTGAAGCCGCGCCACCGCCGCTGCCCGCTTTTGCCTGAGTTCCGTGTCGTTGCCCATGCATATTGACGTCACCGGCCGTGGGCCGGACCTGGTACTGATCCACGGCTGGGCCCTGCAGGGCGGTGTATTCGCGCCGCTGGTGCAGCGCCTGGCAGACCAGTTCACCCTGCACCTGGTCGACCTGCCCGGCCATGGCCACAGCCGCGACGACACCACGCCGCTGCGCCTGCCGTTCGTGGTCAGTGCCATTGCCGCGGCCACACCCCCGGCGGTGTGGTGCGGCTGGTCGCTGGGTGGCCTGTTCGCACTGCAT
Source organism: Stenotrophomonas sp. 22692 (assembly GCF_052045015.1). NCBI lineage: Bacteria > Pseudomonadati > Pseudomonadota > Gammaproteobacteria > Lysobacterales > Lysobacteraceae > Stenotrophomonas > Stenotrophomonas sp. 22692. The sequence goes on along the minus strand of NZ_JBQEMR010000005.1, from coordinate 25,485 downwards.
GCGGCGGCCACGCTGCCGAAGGTCCGCGGCCTCGCGATGATCGCCGCCACGCCGCGCTTCGTGCGTGGCGAGGACTGGCCGCACGCGGTCGAACCGGCAGTATTCGAGCAGTTCGGGCGTGAGCTGGCCACCGACTTCGGCGGCACGCTGGAACGCTTCCTCGCGCTGGACGTGATGGGCTCGGCGCATGCCCGCGAGGAACTGCGCACCCTGCGCCAGCGCCTGGTCGAGCGCGGTGCGCCCACCGAACGCGCCCTGCTGGAAGGCCTGCGCCTGCTGGAGAGCACCGACCTGCGCGGGGCACTGCCGACGCTGGGCAAGCCCAGCCTGTGGATCGCCGGCCAGCGCGACCGCCTGGTGTCACCGGTCGCCATTCAGGCCGCTGCGGCGCTGGCCCCGGGTGCGCAGGCGCTGACCATCGCCCACGGTGGACATGCGCCTTTCCTCGGCCATGCCGATGAGGTGGCCGCCGCCCTGCAACACTTCGTTGCCGGCCTGTCACCGGCCGATGGCGGACAATGAGCCCCCTCCGAATTCCGCAGGATTGACGCATGGATCTGGGTATCAACGGCCGCTGGGCACTGGTCTGCGGCGCAAGCAAGGGGCTGGGCCTGGGCTGCGCGCGTGCGCTCATACGCGAGGGCGTGAACGTGGTGATCGTGGCGCGTGGCGAGGCTGCACTGAAGGTCGCCGCCGACGAACTGCGTGCACTGCCCGGTGCCGGTGAGGTGCGCGCCGTCGCCGCCGACGTCACCACCGAGGCCGGCCGCACTGCGGCGCTGGCCGCCTGCCCGCAGGTGGACATCCTGGTCAACAATGCCGGTGGTCCGCCGCCCGGTGATTTCCGCAATTTCGAACGCGACGACTGGATTGCCGCGCTGGACGCCAACATGCTGGCGCCAATCGCGCTGATCCGCGCCACCGTCGACGCGATGATCGAGCGCGGCTTCGGCCGCATCGTCAACATCACCTCGTCGGCGGTGAAAGCCCCGATCGACATCCTGGCGCTGTCCAACGGCGCGCGCAGCGGCCTGACCGGCTTCGTCGCTGGCCTCTCGCGCCGCACGGTGGCCCACAACGTCACCATCAACAACCTGCTGCCCGGCCAGTTCGATACCGACCGCCTGCGCGCCAACTTCGCCCACAGCGCGGGCAAGGACGGCGATGCCGGCGAAGTCGCTGAACGCCGCCGCCAGCAGATTCCCGCCGGCCGCTTCGGCACGCCGGACGAATTCGGTGCCGCCTGCGCCTTCCTGTGCAGTGCACAGGCCGGTTACCTCACCGGGCAGAACCTGCTGATCGACGGCGGCGCCTACCCCGGTACGTTCTAAGAGACTTTCGCAATGCCGTCCCACTTCGATGCCCGCCATGTCCGTCGCGCGTTCGCGCGTGCCGCCAGCAGCTATGACGCCGCTGCCGCCCTGCAGCGCGAGGTGCAGTCGCGGCTGATCGAATCGCTGGACTACCTGGAGGCACGCAAGCCCGAGGTGGTGCTGGACATCGGTGCCGGCACCGGCCACGCCAGCGCGTTGATGAAGAAGCGCTGGCCGAAGGCGCAGGTGATCGCGCTGGACGTGGCGCTGCCGATGCTGGACCAGGCCAAGCGCCAGGCCGGCTGGTGGAAGCCGTTCCAGCGCCTGTGCGGCGACGCCGCCGCATTGCCGTTGGCGGACAACAGCGTGGATGTGATCTTCAGCAACCTGTGCCTGCAGTGGGTGGACGACCTGCCGGCGGTGTTCGCAGGCTTCCGTCGCGTGCTCAAGCCCGGTGGCCTGCTGCTGTGTTCCACCTTCGGCCCGGAAACCCTGATCGAACTCAACGAAGCCTTCGCGGCCGCCGATGACCGCCCGCACGTGAGCCGCTTCGCGCAGATCGCCCAGTTCGGCGATGCGTTGATGATGGCGGGCTTCCGCGACCCGGTGCTGGATCGCGATCTGTTCACCCTGACCTACGACGACCTGCCCTCGTTGATGCGCGAACTGCGCGCGATGGGCGCGACCAACGCGCGGGTGGACCGCCGCCACACACTGACCGGGCGTAGCCGTTTCGCGGCGGCGGCAGCGGCGTATGAACCGATGCGGCGCGCCGACGGCAAGCTGCCCAGCAGCTGGGAAGTGATCTATGCCCATGCCTGGGCACCGGACCCCGGCGCACCAATCCGCGAAGGCGGGCATGACGTGGCCTCGGTGCCGGTGTCGGCGATTCCGATCCGGCGCAAGCAGACCTGATCGAAAGCCGCCGGGCATGGCCCGGCGCTACCGGGCGCGCGATAGGGGCCGCGCCGGGTGCACCAATGGTAACGCCGGGCCATGCCCGGCGAGCGCAGCGGCGCGGCAGCCGCTCAGGTATTGGCCGGCGAACTCAGCGGCGGGCGCACCAGGTCGCGGTGGAAGAAGTAGATCTCCTGCACCAGGAAACGCCAGCTGGTGTGGAAGCTGCGGAAGCGCGTGCTGGGCGTGGACGAGGCCAGCGCATCGATGCCCAGTGCCTTGCTCAGTCGCAGCGCGCGCGCCATGTGCAGCGGGTCGCTGACGATGATCACCCGGTGCAGGTCGCGCTGGTCCATCAGTCGCTTGGCTTCGACCAGGTTCTGCACGGTGTTGCGCGAAGCGGTCTCGATCAGGATCGCATCGTCCGGCACGCCATGCTTGAGCGCGTAGCGGCGCGCCACCTGCGATTCGGAGAAGCGCGCACCGGTGCCGCCATAGCCGCCGGTAAAGATCAGCAGCGGCGCGTACCGGGCCTCGTACAGGTCCAGTCCATGCCGGATACGTTCTTCGAACACCGGCGATGGCTTGGCGTCATAGGCGGCCGCACCCAGCACGATGATGGCATCGGCCTTGGCGGCCTGGTCGCGCTCGCCGACCCAGACGATCCAGGCAGTCACACCCAGCAGCCAGATCACCAGCAGGACAAACAGCCGCCACAGCCAGCCCAGCAGGCCGGTGCGAGGCCGATGCCGGTCGCGGCTCATGGCGCCCCCCAGCGCAACGCGGGCAGGTCGACGTTGCCGCCGGACAGCACCAGGCCCACGCGCAGGCCGGCAAAACGTTGCGGCTGTGCCAGCACCGCGGCCAGTACGGTGGCCGAGGATGGCTCGACCACCTGCTTGAGCACCTCCCACAGCAGGCGCATTGCGGCCATGGTCGCAGTGTCATCTACCACGATCACCTCGGCACCGGCCGCGCGCAGCAGTTCGAAATTGGGCGCGCCGATCAGGGTACGCAGTCCATCGCAGATCGTGTCCGGGGTGAACGCGCCCTGCCGCTCGCCAGCGGCCAGCGAGCGCGCGGTATCGTCGGCTCCGGCTGGCTCGGCCAGCACCAGGCGGGTCTGCGGGCTGGCGTGCTGCAGCGCCAGCGCAGTACCGCTGGCCAGGCCACCACCACCCATCGGCACTACCAGCACATCGAACGGGCCGTCGCTGTGCAGCAGTTCCAGGGCAGCAGTGCCCTGCCCGGCCATCACCGCCGGGTCCGTATAGGGATGCACCAGGGTCGCGCCGGTATCGGCCTGCACCCTGGCACAGGTGGCCTCACGGTCGGCAATGGTCGGCGGGCAGCGCCAGAGCGTGGCGCCGTGGCGGGCGATGTTCGCCAGCTTGGCCGCCACCGCCCCTTCCGGCACCACCACATGGCAGGGAATGCCACGCGTGCGCGCGGCCAGGGCCAGCGCGGCACCGTGGTTGCCGGAGGAATGGGTCACCACACCGGCACTGGCGCGATCGGCATCGAGCGACCACACCGCATTGCAGGCACCACGGAACTTGAATGCGCCACCGCGCTGCAGGTGCTCGGCCTTGAACGCCAGCTGCGCGCCGGCCAGCGCATCGAGCGTGCGCGAGCGCAGCACCGGCGTCACGCTGGCGTGCGGGGCGATCCTCGCCGCAGCAAGCAGGACGTCATCGGCGCGGGGCAACAGTGAATCGCTCATGACGCAAGATTAACGTATGGCTTCGCGCTGGCGACCGGGACACAGGTCATGCCAGCATGCAGCCCTACGCCTCCATTCATCCTGGCCGGCGGAATTAAGGGCCGATTCAACGCTGGCGCCCGAAGCTGACTGCACACCCGTCCTCTGGGGGGACCCACCATGAAAACGCGCCTGATGCTTGCCGGTGGCCTGTTGCTGGCCCTGACCGGCTGCACCACCTACGACTATGTCGGCGGCGGCCGCAGCGGCAGCTACTACCACGGTGCGCCGTCGGTGGAGTACCGCTACCCAGCCGGCTATCCCTACAACTACGGCCCCTACTACGGTGGCTATGGCGGCTACTACGGCGGCTACGGCAATCCGTATTACTCGCGCCCGATCTACCGCCCGCCGCACAACCATCGCCCGCCGCCGCGCCCGGGCAATGGTGGCGAGCACCGTCCGCCGCCGTCGCGACCGTCGTACAACGGTGGTTCGCCGTGGCGGAACATGGACTCGATGCGCCGCCCGCCGCAGTCGAACGCGCAGCCGTCGGCGCCCCCGCCGCAGGCCCGTCCGGCACCGGCACCGAGTGCGCCGAGGATGAACGGTTCCCCCTGGCGCAACATGGATCGTGCGACGCAGCGCACAGTTGAGCGCTGAACCGTCTTGCATTTCACACGGTCTAAGCCGCAATCTACGCGAACAGTGACGGCCCGCGTCACAAAGTGACAAAAACGACACGGGCCGCCGCAAAAAAGCTCTACGTCGATATCCGACAGGAACATCTGGATCCCCCCTGTTCCGGCCCTGTCGGATGTCGGCACCTCTGAAGGCAGACGGCCCCGCAATGCGGGGCCGTCTGTTTTGTCGGGTCGCCGACCGGCGAAGGCCCCAGCTTCAGTAGATCCACGCCATGCGTGGATGGCGCCTTCCCGACAGCCCAAAAAACAGGGCCGGACAGTCCCCCGACTGCCGGCCCTCTGCTCCCCCACCGTGCGCCTGTACCGGCCCCTGTTCCAATTCCGGTCACGGGCGCCTACGGCGCCAGCCACGGTGGGTGCTATTGGGTTATCTGCAAAAATCCTGCCAACTTTAGGGCTGATTTCGCCGCCAACCGGCCTGCACCGGCGTCCCGGCCCCGAATGGCGCTAAAATCGCCACCCCGGCGCCGCCCCCCGGCCGCGCCCGCCCCCAGCTGAACAGCCCCCATGAACCCGTCCTTCCATCGTTACGACGTCATCGTCATCGGCGGTGGCCACGCCGGCACCGAAGCCGCGCTGGCCGCGGCCCGCACCGGCGTGCGCACCCTGCTGCTGACCCACAACATCGAAACGGTGGGCGCGATGAGCTGCAACCCGGCCATCGGCGGCATCGGCAAGGGCCACCTGGTCAAGGAAATCGATGCCCTCGGCGGTGCGATGGCGCATGCCGCCGACCGCGCCGGCATCCAGTGGCGCACGCTCAACGCATCGAAGGGCCCGGCCGTGCGTGCCACCCGTTGCCAGGCCGACCGCAACCTGTACCGCATGGCGATCCGCGCCATCGTCGAAGGCCAGGCCAACCTGACCGTGTTCCAGGCCGCCGTCGATGACCTGGTCATCGAAGGCGACGCCGTGCGCGGGGTCATCACCCAGACCGGCCTGCGCTTCGACGCGGAAGCCGTGGTGCTGACCGCCGGCACCTTCCTGGCCGGCAAGATCCATGTCGGCCCGACCCAGTATGCCGCCGGCCGCATGGGCGACCCGCCGGCCACCACGCTGGCCGCGCGCCTGCGCGAGCGCCCGTTCCAGGTCGACCGCCTGAAGACCGGCACGCCGCCGCGCATCGATGGCCGCTCGCTGGACTACAGCGTGATGGACGAGCAGCCGGGCGACACGCCGCGCCCGGTGATGTCCTTCCTCGGCTCGGTGGACGAGCATCCGCAGCAGGTCAGCTGCTGGATCACCCACACCACCGAACAGACCCACCAGATCATCCGCGACGCGCTGCACCGCTCGCCGCTGTACAGCGGCCAGATCGAGGGCATCGGCCCGCGCTACTGCCCGTCCATCGAAGACAAGGTGGTGCGCTTCGCCGAGAAGGCCAGCCACCAGATCTTCGTCGAGCCGGAAGGCCTGGGCATCGTCGAGATCTATCCCAACGGTATTTCCACCTCGCTGCCGTTCGACGTGCAGCTGGAGATGGTGCGCAGCATCCGCGGTTTCGCCAACGCGCACATCACCCGCCCCGGTTATGCCATCGAATACGACTTCTTCGATCCGCGCGGGCTGAAGGCCTCGCTGGAAACCAAGCTGGTCAACGGCCTGTTCTTCGCCGGCCAGATCAACGGCACCACCGGCTATGAAGAAGCCGCCGCGCAGGGCCTGCTGGCCGGCCTCAACGCTGCACGCCAGGTGCGCGGGCTGGACGGTTGGTGCCCGCGTCGCGACGAGGCGTACCTGGGCGTGCTGGTGGATGACCTGATCACCCACGGCACCAACGAGCCGTACCGCATGTTCACCAGCCGCGCCGAGTACCGCCTGCAGCTGCGCGAGGACAATGCCGACCAGCGCCTGACCCCGGCCGGCCGCGAAATGGGCCTGGTGGATGACCGCCGCTGGAACGCGTTCGAGACCAAGCAGGCCGCCGTCGCCGCCGAGCGCGCACGCCTGGGTGCACTGTGGGCAACCCCGGCCAATGCGCTGGGCCGCGAAGTGCAGGACACGCTGGGCGTGGCGGTCAGCCGCGAAACCAACGTGCTGGACCTGATCAAGCGCCCGGAGCTGGACTACGCGCAGCTGATGCAGGTGCCGTCGCTGGGCCCGGCCGTGGCCGACGCCAAGGTGGCCGAGCAGGTGGAGATCGGCGTGAAGTACGCCGGCTACCTGGACCGCCAGCGCGAGGAAATCGAGCGCCAGCAGCGGCACGAAGCCACGCCGATCGCTGAAGCCTTCGATTACGCGACGGTGCGCGGGCTGTCGGCCGAAGCACTGCAGAAACTGGAGCGGGTGCGCCCGCAGACCATCGGCCAGGCACAGCGGATTCCCGGCATGACGCCGGCGGCGATCTCGCTGCTGCTGGTGCATCTGGAGCGCGCACGCCGCGGCCGCGTGGCGTAAGCGGTCGCACCTGCCTCTGGTGGGTGCCGACCTTGGTCGGCACATGAGTCTGCCTTGGTGGGTGCCGACCTTGGTCGGCACGGAAGCATGGAGTGTCGCGATCTGATGATCCGTGCCGACCAAGGTCGGCACCTACCAGAGCAGTTCGCGTTACCGCGCGTCGGCGCCACCACCCAGCACCTTGAACAAGGTCACCCGGTTGCCCGCCTCCTGCTGCTGCAACGCGATCAGGTCCTGCTGCGCGGCATACAGGTTGCGCTGTGCGTCCAGCGACTGCAGGTAGCCGTCCAGCCCGGTGCGGTAACGCGCATCGGCCAGCGTGTAGCTGCGCTGGCTGGCAGCGACCAGCGCGCGTTGCGCGTCCATCTGCGCGGTCAGGTGATCACGCGTGGCCAGCGCATCGGCAACTTCGCTGAAAGCCTGCTGGATCGCCTTCTCGTACTGCGCGACGCCGATGTCCTTGCCGATCTTCGAGGCATCCAGCGACGCCTTCAGTGCGCCGGCATGGAAGATCGGAGCGGTGATACTGGGCGCGAACGACCAGCCACGGGTACCAGCCGAGAACAGCGTCGACAACGCGGTGGAGCTGTGTCCGTAGTTGGCAGTCAATGTCAGCGTCGGGAAGAACGCAGCGCGCGCGGCGCCTATATCGGCATTGGCCGCCTGCAGCGCGTGTTCGGCGGACAACACGTCCGGGCGCTGCAGCAGCACGCTTGAGGGCAGGTCGGCCGGCAACGGCGCCAGTGCCACGCTGCCCTCCAGCGCCTGCGCGGTCGGCAGCAGGGCCGGATCCAGCGGCGCCCCCACCAACAGCTGCAATGCATCGCGATCCTGCGCCTGCTGCGTCTGCAGCTTGGCCAGCGCGCCGCGCGCGGCTTCCACGCTGGTCTGCACCTGCGACAGGTCCAGCCCCGAGGCCAGCCCCTGCGCATGGCGGGCCTCGGTGCGCTGCAGGGTCTGCTGCTGGCTGTCCAGGGTCTGTTGCGTGAATGCCAGCGACTGCCCATCGGCGGCCAGCGCCAGCCACGCCGTCGCCACTTCGGCGACCAGACTGGTGCGCGCCGCACGCTGGTTCTCGGCACTGGCCAGCCAGTTCTGCAGGGCTTCGCTCTTCAGGCTGCGGATGCGCCCGAACAGGTCCAGCTCCCAGCTGCTGATGCCGACCTGCAGCGCGTCGGACTCGGTCACCTGGGTGGCCCCGGTCTCACTGTTGGCGTCACTGACCCGCGAACGGGTGACGCTGCCGCTGGCATCCACCGACGGCAGCAGCGCCGCACGCTGGATGCGGTACTGCGCCCGCTCCTTCTCCACCTGCAGCACGGCCACGCGCAGGTCGCGGTTGTTCTGCAGCGCCAGCGCGATCACCTGCTGCAGGCGTGGTTCCAGGAACACCTCACGCCATGCCGGCATCGCCGGCGCAGGATCAGCCTCGCCGGTGGCCGCATTGCCGAACTGCACCGGCACCGGTGCCCCGGGCCGCTGGTAATGCGGCGCCATGCCCACGCAGCCACCGAGCACGGTGGTCATCGTCGCGGCCGCCAGGGCGCGCAGCAGCATCGGCTTCATGGACTTGCCTCCTGGGCAGTGGCGTGAGTCGCTGCGCGCCCCGGGAACAGGCGGCGCACCAGCAGGTAGAACAACGGCACGAAGAACATGCCCAGCACCATCGAGGCAACCGTGCCGCCGGCCACGCCGGTACCCAGCGAACGGCGCGCGGCCGAACCGGCGCCGGTGGCGAACACCAGCGGCAGCACGCCCATCAGGAAGGCCAGCGAGGTCATCACGATCGGCCGCAGCCGCAGGTAGACCGCCTGCAGGATCGCCTCGCGGGTGCTCTTGCCCTGCTGTTCGAGGATGCGCGCGAACTCGACGATCAGGATGCCGTTCTTGGCCGCCAGGCCAATCGTGGTCAACAGGCCGACCTGGAAGTACACGTCGTTGTTGAGGCCGCGCAGGTTCATCATCAGCACCGCACCGAACACGCCTACCGGCACCGCCAGCATCACCGCGAACGGCACCGCCCAGCTTTCATAAAGCGCGGCCAGGCACAGGAACACGAACAGCAGCGAGATGGCGTACAGCATCGGCGCCTGGTTGCCCGACAGCTGTTCCTGGTAGGCCATGTCCGACCACGCGTGGCTGAAGCCTTCCGGCAGCGTATCGGCCAGGCGCGCGATCTCAGCCATCGCCTCGCCGGAGCTGACGCCCGGCGCCGGCTGGCCGGTGATCTCCATCGCCGAGATGCCGTTGTAGCGCTGCAGCGCGGCCGGTGCGCTGGACCAGTGCGCGCTGACCAGCGATGACAGCGGCACCATCTGCCCAGCCTGGTTGCGCACGCTCCAGCGCTCGATGTCCTGCGGCTGCATTCGTGCTTCGGCAGCGCCTTGGATGAACACCTTCTTGATGCGGCCCTTGTAGATGAAGTTGTTGACGAAGTCGCCGCCCAGCGCCGCGTTCAAGGTGTCATTGATGTCCTGCGGATTCACGCCCATCGCCTGCGCCTTGGCGTCGTCCACCTTGACCGCATACACCGGTGCATCTTCCAGGCTGGCATAGCGCACGTTGACCAGCTTCGGATCCTTGGCAGCTTCCTTCAGCAATGTGTTGCGTGCAGCCACGGCGGCGGCATGGCCGGCACCGCCTTCGTCCTGCAGTTCCAGGGTGAATCCGCCCGCATCGCCGAGACCGAGGATGGCCGGTGGCGAGGTGATGAACACCTGCGCATCGGGCACGCTGGCCATGGCCTTGGTCAACCGCGCGGCGATGGTATCGGCGTCGTCCTTGCGGTCATCCCAGTCCTTCAGGCGGATGAAGGCCTGGCCGACATTCTGGCCGCTGCCGGTCACGCTGAAGCCGGCGGTGGCCTGGATCGACAGCACGCTGTCGTCTTTTACTGCGGCGGCACTGAGGCGATCCATCACAGCACGGGTCTGTTCCAGCGTGGCGCCGGCCGGCAGCTTCACCAGCGCGTTGAGCATGCCCTGGTCCTCGTCGGGCAGGAACGCGCCGGGCAGGTGCCACAGCAGCAGGCCGGTGACCACGCTCAGCACCAGGTAGAACACTACGCCGAGCGTGCGCCGACCGAGGAAACCATCCACCCGACGACGCAGGCCGTTGGAGGTGCGCTCGAAACGGTGGTTGAACCAGATGAAGAACTTGCCCAGCAGGCTGGGTTCGCCGCCGTGGTCGCCGTGCGGATGGCCGCCCTTGGGAATCTGGTGCAGGATGCTGCCGCACAGCGCCGGGGTGATGGTCATCGCCACCAGCACCGACAGGATCATCGCTGCCGCAATCGTCACCGAGAACTGGCGGTAGATCACGCCGGTGACACCGCTGAAGAACGCCATCGGCAGGAACACTGCGGTCAGCACCAGCACGATACCGACCAGCGCGCCGGTGATCTGGCCCATCGCCTTCAGCGTCGCCGGCTTCGGCGCCAGCCCTTCGAAGGTCATCACCCGTTCCACGTTCTCCACCACCACGATGGCATCGTCCACCAGCAGGCCGATGGCCAATACCAGCGCGAACATGGTCAGCGTGTTGATCGAATAACCGAACGCGGCCAGAACGCCGAACGTGCCCAGCAGCACCACCGGCACTGCGATGGTCGGGATCAGGGTGGCGCGCCAGTTCTGCAGGAACAGGTACATCACCAGCACCACCAGGATGATCGCCTCGATCAGGGTGATCACCACTTCCTTCAGCGAGATGGTCACGAACGGCGTGGTGGTGAACGCCACGTGGGCGGTGTAGCCATGCGGCCAGTACTTCTGCAGCTGCTGAAGCCGTGCATCGATGGCCTTGGACACGGCGATGGCGTTGGCACCGGCATTGAGTTCGATACCCAGCGATGCAGACGGCTTGCCGTTGAAGGTGCTGATGCTGTCGTAGCTCTCCGGGCCCAGGCCGATCTTCGCCACCTCACCCAGATGCACCACGCTGCCGTTGGCATCGGCCTTCAGCACCACCTGCGCGAACTGTTCGGGCGTGTGCAGGCGGCTGCGCGCGGTCACCGTGGCGTCGAGCTGCTGGCCCTTCAGCGCCGGCTGGCCGCCGAGTTCACCGGCCGAGACGTCGGTGTTCTGTGCCTGCAGCGCGGTCTCGATGTCTGACGGCATCAGCGCGTACTGGCGCATCTTCTCCGGGTCCAGCCAGATGCGCATGGCGTACTCCTGGCCGATCGGCTGGATGTTGCCGACACCGCTGACGCGGCTGATCTGGTCATCGATGCGCGCTTCCATGAAGTTGGCGACATCGAAGTTGTCCATGCTGCCGTCTTCGCTGGTGAACGACAGCACCTCGAAGATCGAACCACTGGACTTGGTGATGGTCAGGCCGTTCTGCTGCACCGCCTGCGGCAGCGTGGCCATGGCCGCCTGCAGCTGGTTCTGCACCTGCACCTGCGCGGTGTCCGGATTGGTGCCGGTGGCGAACACCAGGTTGACCTGCGCCGAGCCGTCGGAGGCACTGGTCGAGGTCATGTACATCAGGTGATCGAGGCTCTGCTGCGACTGCTCGATGACCTGGGTGACCGCATTTTCCACGGTCTGCGACGAGGCACCGGTGTAGGTGGCACGGATGGTGATGGTGGGCGGGGCGATCTGCGGGTAGCGGTCCACCGGCAGGATCAGGATCGCAAGTAGGCCGAGCAGGCTGACCGCAATGGCGAACACCCAGGCGAAGATCGGCCGGTCGATGAAGAAACGAACCATGCGCAGCAGGCCTCAGTGCGACTTTTCGTCGGTGTTGCCGTTCGGGTCGATCGCCGGCATCGCCGCCAGCTGCGCCGTGGTGGCCGCCACCGCCTTGACCTCCTGGCCCAGTGATACCGCACTGCCGTTGCTGACGATCACCCGTTCGCCGGTCTTGAGACCATCGGTGATCTGCCACTGGTTGCCGACCACCTGGCCGGTGCTGACCCGGCGCTCGACCACATGATCCTTGGCGTCGAGCAGGCGCAGCAGCGGCTCGCCGCGTTCGTTGCGCGTCACCGCCTTCTGCGGCACCAGCAGCGCGCGCGCGTCGGTGGCCATCGGCAGCACCGCCTTCAGGTACATGCCGGGCAGCAACAGGCCGTCCGGGTTCGGGATGACCGCACGCAGCACCACATTGCCGGTACCCGGATCGACCGCGCTGCCGACGAACTCCAGCGTGCCTTCGTGCGCATAGGTGCTGCCGTCCTCCAGCAGCACCTTCACCTGTGCCTTGCCATCGATGGCCTTCACCAGGCCGGCATCGAGCTGCTTGCGCAGCGCCAGCATCTGCGTGCTGGACTGGGTGACATCCAGGTACACCGGGTCCAGCCGCTGGATGGTGGTCAGCGCGGCGTCCTGCCCGGCCGCGACCAGCGCACCAGCGGTCACGCTGGAGGTGCCGATGCGACCGTCGATGGGCGCGGTCACCCGGGTGTAGTCGAGATTGATGCGGGCGGCCTGCAATGCAGCGCGCGCGGCAATCACGTTGGCCTGCGCCTGCTTCAGCGCCGAGGTGGCGTCGTCGGCATCCTGCTTGCTGGCCGCATCCATGCTCACCAGCGCGCGGGTGCGCTCGGCCTTCGGCTTTGCCGACAACACGGTGGCCTCGGCCTGCGCCAGCTGCCCGCGGGCGGTATCGAAGGCCGCCTGGTATGGCGCCGGATCGACCTGGTACAGCAGCTGCCCCGCCTTGACCTGCTGGCCTTCGGTGAACAACCGCTGGCGGATCAGGCCGCCGATCTGCGGCCGTACCTCGGAGATCTCGAACGGCACGGCGCGGCCGGGCAGCGTCTGCTGTAGTGCCAGCGGCTGCGCGCTGGCCGTGATGACGCCCACTTCGGGCATGGCCGGTGCTTCAGTCCTGCCCGCCGAACAGGCCGCCAGGGCCAGCAGCAGGGGCAGCAGCAGGGGACGCGGGGAACAGGACAGCGGGCGCAGGAGTGACATGGGGGACGTGGGGGCCTTGCGTTGACCCGTGCACGCTGCCGTGGAACTGTGCAGAGAATATGGAGATTGTGCGACCGGCTCAGCTGGCGCTTGCTTTCGGCGCCGCATGCGCCGCTAATGGCCTCCGCGATGGCGAAGATTCGACTCAAATTCGGCCTGACCGCGAAGACCTTCCTCGCGATCTTCACCGCCTGCCTGCTGGTGCTGGCAGTGAACGGTATTGCCAGCCGCGTGGCCTTCCAGACCGGATTCCTGGACTACCTCAACGACCAGGGCGACCTGCGCATGCAGCGGCTGATGCCCCACCTGCAGCGTGAGTACCGCGAGCACGGTGGCTGGGGACATCTGCATGGTGATGGCGACCGCTGGGCGCGGTTGCTGCGCCCGGATCTGGCCCATGGGCACGAAGGACCGGTGCCGCCGCTGTCCGACCAGACCGGCGTGCCGTCGCGTCTGGGCCTGTTCGATGCGCAGCACCACTTCGTGGCCGGCAACCCCGACGCCACCAGCGATGACGAGCCGCATGCGGTGCAGGTGGACGGGCAGACCGTAGGTTGGCTGGGCATGGTGCCGTTCCAGACCGTCATCGCCACCAACGACCTGAATTTCTACAACACCCAGGTGCGCGCCTGGTGGGTGATCGGCATCGCCCTACTGCTGGTGACGGTACTGCTGGCCTGGCTGGTATCGCGGGCGCTGCGCCAGCGCCTGGCCAAGCTGGCCGCGGCCACGCACCGGCTGGCGGCCGGTGACTACGCCACCCGCATCGAGCGCACCAGCGACGATGAGCTGGACGCACTGGTCAACGACTTCAACCGGATGGCGCAGGCGCTGGACGATACCGAGCGCAACCGCCGCGCCTTCATCGCCGACATCTCGCACGAGCTGCGCACGCCCCTGGCGGTGGTGCGCGCCGAGCTGGAGGCGATCGAAGACGGCATCCGTCCGCTGGACCGCGCCAACCTGGTGGGCCTGCAGGGCGAGATCCGCCAGCTGGGCAAGCTGATCGACGACCTGCACGACTTGTCGATGACCCAGTCTGGCGGCCTGGCGTACCGCTTCGCGCCACTGGACTTGGCGGCACTGCTGCGCAGCGAACTCAACGGCATGCGCGTGCGCTTCGCCAATGCAGGCCTGGCGCTGGAGGAAGATCTGCCCGCCATGCCGTTGCAGGTGTCCGGTGACGAACGGCGCCTGCAGCAGGTGCTGGCCAACCTGCTGGAGAATGCACTGCGCTACACCCACGCCGGTGGCCGCGTACTCGTGCAGGCAGCGCACGTGCCTGCCGGCGTGCAGCTGATCGTGGAAGACACCGCGCCGGGCGTGCCGGCCGACAAGTGCGCGCTGTTGTTCGAACGCTTCTACCGCGTGGAGAGTTCGCGCAATCGTGCCAGTGGTGGCAGCGGGCTGGGCCTGGCCATCAGCCACAACATCATCCTCGCCCACCACGGCGTCATCCACGCAGAGCCCTCGCCACTGGGCGGGCTGCGCGTGGTCATCACCCTGCCGGAGCCTGCATGAGCACGCCGCCCGCCACGTCCGCGAAGATCCTGATCGTCGAGGACGAGCCACGCCTGGCCTCGGTACTGCGCGACTACCTGGCCGCTGCCGGCATGGCCAGCGAGTGGGTGGACGACGGTGGCCAGGTGATCGACGCGTTCGCGCGCTACCAGCCCGATCTGGTGCTGCTGGACCTGATGCTGCCGCAGCGCGGCGGCGTGGACCTGTGCCGCGAACTGCGCGCCAGCAGCGATGTGCCGGTCATCATGGTCACCGCACGGGTGGAAGAGATCGACCGCCTGCTGGGCCTGGAGATCGGTGCCGACGACTACATCTGCAAGCCGTTCAGTCCGCGCGAAGTGGTCGCTCGGGTAATGGCGGTGCTGCGCCGCTACCGCCCAGACCCCGGTGCGCGCGCCAACGGCGGCCTGCACATCGACGAGCCGGCCGCACGCGCCACCTGGAACGGCAAGGGCCTGGACCTGACGCCGGTGGAATACCGCCTGCTGCGCACGCTGCTGGCCACGCCAGGCCGGATCTGGGCGCGCGATGAACTGCTCGACCGGCTGTACCTGGACCATCGCGTGGTGGTCGACCGCACCGTCGACAGCCATGTGCGCAACCTGCGCCGCAAGCTGGCCGACGCCGGCATGGAAGGCGAGCCGATCCGTTCGGTGTACGGCATGGGCTACAGCTACGAACCCTGAGCTCCCTGTAGAGGGGGGGGGGGATTCCGGTTGGGGGGGGGGGGGGGAAGGGGGG
>NZ_JBQEMR010000005.1:0-10279 GCF_052045015.1 Stenotrophomonas sp. 22692 | reverse complement strand
TGCTCAGCTGCGTAGGGAGCCGAGCATGGGCTCGGCTCTACAACGCACCACGCAGGTATCATCGTCGCGAACGCCCTGATTTCCGGAGACTTCGATGAACCCGCTGCGCCCCTTCCGCGACAAGATGCCCGTCCTCGGCGAGCGCGTGTACATCGACCCGGCCTGCACCGTCATCGGTGACGTGGAGCTGGCCGACGACGTGTCGGTGTGGCCGGGCACGGTCATCCGCGGCGATGTCAACTACGTGCGCATCGGTGCGCGCACCAACGTGCAGGACGGCACCATCATCCATGTCAGCCACCACAGCCCGTACAACAAGGCCGGCTACCCGACCCTGATCGGCCAAGGCGTGACCGTCGGCCACGGCTGCATCATCCACGCCTGCACGATCGGCGATTACAGCCTGATCGGCATGGGCGCCTGCATCCTCGACGGCGCCCGCGTGGAGCGCCATGGCTTCGTCGGCGCCGGTGCGGTGGTCGGCCCGGGCAAGGTGGTGGGCGAAGGCGAGCTGTGGGTCGGCAACCCGGCCCGGCCGGCGCGCACGCTGAGCGACAAGGAGATCGAGTCGCTGCACTATTCGGCCGACCACTACGTGCGGTTGAAGGACGAATACCGGGGCTGAGCAGCCAACGCCGCCACGCGGCTCTGCTAAAGTCTGGGCCCGACCAGGACCTGTCGAGACCCCCATGCCTGTGGCTGCCTGCCGGAGAGGACTCCGGCGCCCACAACGAAGGCCATCGCGCTGATGGCCGCACCGATGCTCGATACCTACCGCGAGGTGGTGACGCCAGAGGGTGTGCCGCTGCAGTTGCCTGCCGCCGGCCCGGTACCGCGGGCGATGGCCTGGCTGGTCGATCTCGGCGTGCGCATCGCGGCACTGGTGCTGGTGTCCATTCCGCTGGCGCTGCTGGACAAGTTCGGCTCCGGCCTCTACCTGGTGCTGATGTTCCTGGTCTACTGGGCCTACCCGATCGTCTGCGAAGCAGTGTGGGGACGCACCCTGGGCAAGCGTGCGCTGGGGCTGCGCGTGCTGTCCCGCGATGGCGCGCCGGTAGGCTGGATGGCGGCGATCACCCGCAACCTGCTGCGCACGGTGGACATGCTGCCCTTCGGCTATGCGCTGGGCCTGATCAGCAGCCTGTTCGATCCGCATGGCCGCCGCCTGGGCGACCTGGTGGCCGGCACCGTGGTGGTGCATGCACCCGCGCTGTATCTGCCACCGCCGCCGACCATCGACAGCGTGCTGGCCCCGCCGCAGCCCCTGCGACCAGAGGAACAGGCCGCGCTGATGGCCTTCGCCGAGCGCGCGCCACGCTTGTCGGCGGCGCGCCAGCAGGAGCTGGCCGGTATTGCCGAGCCACTGACCGGCACCCACGGCCAGGTCGGCGTTCTGCGCCTGTATGCGATGGCCAACTGGCTGCTGGGGCGGCGATGAAACAGGAGCAGTTCGTCGCCCGCTACCAGCAGGAATGGCAGGACCTGGAGCAGTGGCTGCTGCTGCGTGCCGGCGCCTCACGCCGCACGCGCCGCAAGGCCAGCGGCCTGGCACTGGACGACACGACCTTCCCGCAGCGCTACCGGCGGCTGTGCCAGCAGCTGGCGCTGGCCCGCGAGCGCGGCTACAGCCCGCAGCTGGTGCAGCGCCTGCAGCAGCTGATGCAGCAGGGCCACAGCGTGCTGTACCGCACGCCGCCGACACGTTGGCGGGGTGCCCTGGAGTTCCTGGTGGCCGACTTCCCGCTGCTGGTGCGCAGCCAGGCGCGCAGCATGTGGGTAGCGCTGGCGATGTTCGCGCTGCCGGCGGTGGCCTGCTTCGTGCTGGTGCAGGTCTATCCGGACCTGATCCACATGCTGATGGACAACCGCCAGATCGCAGAGATGGAGCGCATGTACGATCCCGCCGCCGAGCGCCTGGGGCGTGACAGCGGCACCGACTGGATGATGTTCGGCCACTACATCATGAACAACATCAGCATCGCCCTGCGCACCTTCGCCAGCGGACTGCTGGCCGGGCTGGGCACGCTGCTGGTGCTGCTGTTCAACGGCGTGATCATCGGTTCAGTGGCAGGCCACCTGCAGCACATCGGCCATGGCGACCCGTTCTGGCGCTTCGTGGTCGGCCACGGCGCCTTCGAGCTGACTGCGATCGTGATCGCTGGCGGTGCCGGCCTGCAGCTGGGCATGAAGCTGCTGGCGCCGGGCCGGCGCAGCCGCCTGGATGCACTGGTCGACGGCGGCCGCATCGGCGCGCGGCTGTGCCTCGGCGTCGCCTTCATGCTGTTGGTGGCCGCCTTCATCGAAGCCTTCTGGTCATCGATCGCCGAAGTACCTGCATGGGGCAAGTTCAGCGTGGCCGGTGTGTTGTGGGCCGGCGTGCTGCTGTGGCTGTGGCGCGGCGGACGTGGAGCTGGCCATGCGCATTGACCACCTGGACGTGGCGCTGCGTGCCCGCAGTGGCTGGGAAGCGATGGAGCTCGGCACCGCGCTGTCCCGCCGTCACGCGCGCGCGCTGTGGGGCAGCTGGCTGCTGGCCAGTGCACCGCTGTTCGTGATCTTCAACGCGCTGGGCTGGTGGCTGGATGCCTTCGGCTGGGCCTGGCTGGCGATGTGGTGGTGCAAACCGCTGTTCGAACGTGCGCCGTTGTATGTGCTGTCGCGCGGCATCTTCGGTGAACCAGTCGGCACGCTGGCCGCGCTGCGTGCGCAACGTCACTGGGGCAACAGCGGCTTCTGGGGCTACCTGGGTTGGCGTCGTTTCAGCGTGCTGCGCAGCCTGTGCCTGCCGGTGAACCTGCTGGAAGGCAACACACCGGGCCAGCGCGGCCCACGTCGTCGTGCAGTGGCAGCCGGCGCAGCGGGCGCGGCACTGGTACTGACCGTGACCTGCATGGCGTTCGAAGCCGTGCTGGTGTCCGGCGCGATCGGTGCGGTGTTCATGTTCATGCCACTGGAGCTGATGTCCGAATCATGGCGCGCCGCATGGGACATGATCGGCCAGGACACACCCGCATGGGCACGGCTGGGCTTCAACCTGGCGTGCTGGCTGGCCTCGGTGCTGATCGGCCCGTTCTTCGTCGGTGCGGGCTTTGGCCTGTACTTGAACCGGCGCACGCAGATGGAAGCCTGGGATGTGGAGATCGCCCTGCGCCGCCTGCGCGAGCGGCTGCTGCCGGCGGCATCGACGCTGGCCCTGCTGCTGTGCCTGGCACTGCCGCTGGTCTCCGCACCGGTGCATGCGCAGGACACAGACGCCGAGCCCGAACGCGCCATGGGCAAGCCCAACGACCGTGGCATCGACGCCGAGGAAGGCGACGAAGCACCGACCATCGACCCGGGCAACACCCCGGCAACGATCTTCGGCGGTACGCCGGTGGACACCGCCGGTTTCCGTCAGGCAGTGAACCGCGCCTATGAAGACCCGCTGCAGCGCCCGACCCGCCAGGTCACCCGCTGGAAGCCGATCGAACAGGCCGAGGAAGAGAAGAAGGAAGACAAGCAGCTGCAGCGTGACACCAACAGCAACGGTGAACGCAAAGCGCGCAAGGACGGCATCGCCTGGCTGGCGCGGCTGGCCGAATGGGGCCTGTGGGGGCTGCTCGGCGTCCTGCTGCTGGTGCTGCTGCTGACCGCACGGCTGTGGCTGCCGTGGGTGCGGGGCAGTGGCCGACGCAAGGCCGAGGCCGCACCGCCGGTGGTGGAGGAACAGGTGGAGTTGCCGGTGGTGCTGCCGCCGGACGTGGCCACCCAGGCCGGCCTGCTCTGGGACCAGGGCCGGCCGCGGCAGGCGCTGGCCCTTCTGTACCGCGCCAGCGTGCGCACGGTGGGCGAGCGCAGCGGTATCGCGCTTCCACCCGGTGCCACCGAAGCGCAATGCCTGCGCGCGTCGCGGCGCATGCCCGAGGCCAGCGACCGTGACCTGTTCGCGCGCATCGTGCGCATGTGGCAGTACGCCGCCTACGGTGGCCGCCTGCCCAGCCGCGCCGATTTCGATGCATTGGCCGATACGCTGCGCCAGCAGTACCGGTGGCAGGCATGAGCCCGCGCCTGTTCTGGTCGCTGCTGCTCGGTGCATTGGTGCTGTTCGGTGTACCGCTGACGATCCTTTACCTGCGCACGCATGAGCGGGTGACCGAGACCGTGCAGCTGCCGCCGCAGGGCGAAGCTGGCTACAACCCGCTGTACGTGCTCGGCCAGGCCCTGCGCGCCGACGGCATTGACGTGCACTCGCGGCCACGGCTGGAACTGCGGCAAATGACGCTGGGGCCGCACGACACGGTGGTGCTGCTGCAGGACAGCAGCGAACTGCCGCCGCCCGTCGCCAGCGCGCTGCTGGACTGGGTCGATGGGGGCGGCCACCTGCTGGTGCGGACGCCGCCACCGGCCGAGGACGATGCCGGCAGCACGCAGGGGCCCCTGCTGGATCAGCTGGGCGTGGACAGCCTGTTCCAGCGCAGCGACTGCCAGCCGTTCCATGTCGACGACGATCCTGGTCACGTTGAGTTCTGTGGAGGCCGCCGCTTCACCCTGGGTTTTGCCGCCAGTGCACAGGCCGAACGTCGCTGGGGCACGGATCGCGACCTGGTGTTTGCGCGCCTGCGCCATGGCCAGGGCAAGGTGAGCGTGCTGGCCGACATGGAGTTCATGCGCAGCGAGGTGGACTCACCGGCAGCGCGCCTGGCATCGGCAGGGGTCAAGGCCAGCGACGGCCTGCACGACGCGTCGCACCGCGACCTGACCCGCTATCTGCTCGATCCGAACTACGGCAAGGGTGCGGTCTGGCTGATCTACGCCAGCCGCCCGCCGTCGCTGTGGTCGCGCATGTTCTACCAGGGCTGGCCACTGTGGGCGCCACTGCTGCTGGCCCTGCTGGGCTGGTTGTGGGGCCGCTCGCAGCGCTTCGGCAGCCTGCTGCCGTCACCGGTACTGGAACGCCGTTCGCTGCTGGAACACGTGCGTGCCAGTGGTGAACTGCTGCTGCGTTTCGGCCACGGTACGCGCCTGTACGAGGCCGTACTCGCCCTGTTCCTGCACCGCCTGCGCCTGCGCGCACCGGTTGCGGCCGCACTGGATGGTGCGCCACGCGATCAGGCCATCGCCGAGCTGCTGAAGTGGCCTCAAGGCCGCGTTGCCAGCGCGCTCACGCCCCCTCCGCCGCACGATTCCTCCGCCCTGCGCGAGCGCATCCGCTTGCTGCTCCAGATGAGATCCCTGCTATGACCGAAGTCCCCGAGCTGCCGGCGGCCGCCAACGCCCGCCTGATCGAACGCGTCGATGCCATCCGCACCGCCGTCGGACACGCCTTCATCGGCCAGGCCGATGTGCTGGACCAGATTCTGGTGGCCCTGCTGGCCGGCGGCCACGTGCTGATCGAAGGCGTGCCCGGGCTGGGCAAGACGTTGCTGGTGCGCGCGCTGGCCCAGGCCCTGGAGCTGGACTACGGTCGCGTGCAGTTCACCCCCGACCTGATGCCCAGCGACGTCAGCGGCCACGCGGTGTACGACCCGAAGAGCGAGAGCTTCAAGATCCGCCGCGGCCCGGTGTTCACCAATCTGCTGCTGGCCGATGAGATCAACCGTGCACCGGCCAAGACCCAGTCGGCGCTGCTGGAAGTGATGCAGGAAGGCCAGGTGACCATCGAAGGCAAGGCCTTCACCCTGGCGCCGCCGTTCATGGCGCTGGCCACGCAGAACCCGCTGGAGCAGGAGGGCACCTACCCGCTGCCGGAAGCGCAGCTGGACCGTTTCCTGCTGAAGGTGCTGATCGACTATCCGCAGCTGGAGGACGAGAAGCGCATGGTGACCGCGATCACCAGTGGTCGTGCTGCCAGCGATTTCGACCTGAGCCAGGTGCCGCGCGTGCTCGGTGCCGGCGAGTTGCTGGAACTGCAGCGTGCCACTGCGGCGATCACCGTCGATGACGAAGTGATCGACTACGCGGTGCGCATCGTTGCCGCCACCCGGCAGTGGCCGGGTATCGCGGTCGGTGCCGGCCCCCGTGGCAGCATCGCGCTGGTGCGTGCTTCGCGCGCGCAGGCGGTGCTGGCCGGCCGTGATTTCGTCACTCCGGATGATGTGCGCGACATCGCACGCCCGGCGCTGCGCCACCGCATCGCGCTGGCCCCGGAACTGCAGATCGAAGGCCAGGACGCCGACGACGTGCTGGGCGCGCTGCTGGCCAAGGTGGAAGCGCCGCGCCGATGAGGCCGGCCCCGCTGCTGCTGGCGCTGCTGCTGGCCTGGGCCGCCTTGGGTGGCCTGGTGCTGGGCGGGTTGCTGCCGCGCTGGAGCTGGGCGCTGGCGGCACTGGCGATTGCCGTGCCGGCGTTGATGGATCTGTGGCGGCAGTCGCGGCGTCCGTCGCCGCAGGTGCAACGCGAACTGCCCGAAGCGCTGGCACTGGGCGTGCGCCGCGAGGCCGCGCTGCGGCTGCAGGCAGACACGTCGATGACGGTGCAGGTGTTCGACCTGGTGCCCGGCGGCTGGCCGCTGGAATCGCTGCCGCAGCGCGTGCGCCTGCAGGCGGGCACCGCTGCCACCCTGCACTACCATCTGCAGCCGCTGCAGCGCGGGCATTTCCGCTTCGAGGGCGTGCACCTGCGCATGCGCTCGCCGTGGCGCCTGTGGTGGCAGCAACGCACGCTGCCTCCCGCGCTGGACGTGCGGGTCTATCCGAACTTCGTGCCGCTCACCCGCTTCGCATTGTTCAGTGCCGACCAGGCCTCGCGGTTGGTCGGTGCGCACGTGAAGCGCCGCCGCGGTGAAGGCACCGACTTCCACCAGATGCGCGAGTACCGCATCGGCGACAGCCTGCGCCAGCTCGACTGGAAGGCCACCGCGCGTGCACGCAAGCTGATCTCGCGCGAGTACCAGGACGAGAAGAACCAGCAGCTGCTGCTGATGCTCGACAGTGGCCGGCGCATGCTGGCCAGCGAAGGCGGGCTCTCGCATTTCGACCACGCCTTGAACGCTTCGCTGGTGGTGGCGTACCTGGCGCTGCGCCAGGGTGACGCCGCCGGCCTGTTCGCTGCCGGTGGTGAACGCCGCTGGGTGGCACCGCAGCGTGGCATGGGCACGGTCGAGCACCTGCTGCGTGCCAGCTACGACCTGCAGCCGCGCGCGGTGGCCACCGACTACCTGGCTGCGGCCACCGAGGTATCGCTGCGCCAGCGCCGGCGCGCGCTGGTGATGCTGGTCAGCAACGTGCGCGACGAGGACATCGAAGACCTGCTGGCGGCAGTGCGCCTGCTGCAGCGGCGCCACCTGGTATGCGTGGCCAGCCTGCGCGAGCGCGAGCTGGACGGCGTGCTGGACAGCGAAGTGCAGACACTGGAAGACGCCACCCAGGCCGGTGCCGCCGCACTCTACCTGCAGCAGCGCGCGAAGGCGCACGAGGCACTGCGCAGCGAGAAGGTGATGGTGCTGGACGTGACCGCCGATGCCCTGCCCGCAGCGCTGGTGGAGCGCTACCTGGCGGTGAAGCGCGAAGGATTGCTCTGATACCAACGATCGCGCTGGTGGGTGCCAACCTTGGTTGGCACGAAACCCACAGCGCCGACCAATGTCGGCATCTACCAACGGCGATTGCCGGCCAGCGGCCGGCACTACCCCTGCAGCAATCGCCGCTGCAACCGCTCCACCGCACGCTGCAGCAACACCCGGTTGCGGGCCAGCTTCATCCACTGCGGCAGGCGCGAGAACATGGATCGGTGATGGCCGCTGCTTTCCCGCAACGTCGCGCTCGCATACTCGTGCAGTGCCTGCAGATGTTCAGTGTTATAGGCCCAGAGCAGGCCCGCGCGGGTCGGTTCGACCAGGCGCAGCGGCAATCCGAAGTGCGGATCGGCAGGCTCGGCGTCACGCAACGGGCGCACCGCGACCGAAACATCGGTACTGCGATCACATTGCGCACATCGAGCAGCGAAGCACGCCGGTGCAGGCACTCCGGCGGGAGCCCGGCGACGCACATGCAGCCACTGATACCCACAGAATCCACAAGGTTGGCGGCCCAGCATGTAGACCGCACCGACCCAGTCACCACTATCCAACGCAGAACTGCAGCCGGTGCAGCGGAAACGCGCGGTCCATCGATAGGGTTTCCAGCTGGCGATAACCCAACCGGAGGTGTCGCAGCGATGGCAACGCACCGCGACGCGGTCCGCGAATGCCTGCAGGCTGCGCCCGTCATCGAAATGCCGACCCGGCACGGGCGTGGCACGCCCATGCCGGCCAGGCCAGCGCTCCACCGTCATCAGACGTAGATCCGCGTCGGCGCCTCATCTACGATCGCGTGCGGCACGAAGCGCGCACTGTCGCGGGTGATCGCGCTGTCGTCCTCGCGGATGCCGATGCCGCAGGCGTGGTCACCGATCACCCAGCTGCCGATCAGCGGGTAGCCGCCTTCGAAGCGGGTCAGCGGATGTGCGCGCTGGATGATCGCCGGGCCATCGTAGGGACCATCGCTGCGCTGGGTGCTGCCATCGGCCAGGTGCATCTCGATGTTGGCGCCCTCGCGCGAGAACAGCGGCTTGCGCACCCAGCCCGACGGCAGCGTGCTGCCGTCATCGAAGTGAGCCTCCAGCAGGTTCGGATGGCCCACGTTGCGCTGCCACAGCAGCGGCAGGATGCCCTTGTTGCTCAGCACCGCCTTCCAGGCCGGTTCCAGCAGCTGCACGCCGGAACCAGGCAGCGCGCGGCCAAACTCTTCAGCCATCAGGTCTTCCAACGGGTACAGCTTGAACAGCGTGCCGATCACCGAATCATCCAGCGCGGTGAAGCGGCCGTCCTCGGACAGGCCGATATCCTCGATGGCGATGGCCTGGCCATGCAGACCGGCCTGCGAGGCGCAGTCGCGCAGGTAATCGACAGTGCCACGGTCTTCTTCGGAGCTGCGCACCGCGCTGAAGAACAGCGGCGGCGGCAGCTGCGTGGCCAGTTCGCCGAAGCGCTCGACCAGCGCCTCATGGATCGCATTGAACTGGTCGGCATGCTGCGGCAGGCGGCCGGCGTTGCGCTGGTCTTCCAGCCACTGCCACTGGAAGAAGCTGGCCTCGAACAGCGAGGTCGGCGTGTCGTAATTCAGCTCGTACAGCTTGGCCGGGCCGGTGCCGTCGTAGGCCAGGTCCAGGCGGCCGTAGAGGTGCGGCTGGCGCTGGCGCCAGCTGTCGGCGATCCAGTCGCGGTAATGCGACGGAATCGCCAGCTGGTCCATCAGGCGCTCGCTGGCGATGACATCACCGACCAGGTCCATCGCCATCTGGTGCAGCTCGGCGCTGGGGTCTTCGATGTCCTGTTCGATCTGGCGCAGGGTGAACGCGTAGTACGCGCGTTCATCCCAGTACGGCTGGCCATCGATGGTATGGAAACGGAAACCCGCTTCCTCCGCGCGTGCCCGCCACTGGGCACGCTCGGCAATCCGGATACGCTGCATGGGTCGATCAGCCGCCGTAGCTGCCGCTGCTGCTGCGGCGCGCGCTGGTGTTGCCGAAGCCACCACGGCTGGCAGTGACCGCACGGTTCGGCTCGCTGGTGACCGGCGCCAGGCCGGCCTTGCCGGCACCGATGCCGCTGGCGGTGTTCAGGCCGCCGGTGCCGCCCGTTGCCGGGCGCGCCCAGCCAGCGTTCTTGTCCTGGTAAGCCGGTGACGACGCCGGCGCCTGCGGGGCGAGGCCGCCGCGGTTGCTCAGCATCTGCGACATGAAGAAGCCCATCATCATCGGGCCGATGAACGAGGTGCCGGCCGAGGTGTGCTGCTGCACGCACTGTTCCGGCTTGTAGTCCTTCTCGCAGGCTTCCTTGCTGGCGTACTTCGGTGCCGCATCGGCGGCCTGCTTCTGCGCTTCGGCAAAGGCATTGCGGCACGACGACGGATCACCGGTGGCCTCGGTGCAGGCCTCCACCGAGGTGTACAGGCCTTCCTGCACCTTCACCTCCGGCTCCTTCTGGCAGGCGGTGAACAGCAGCGGCGCGGCGCTCATCAGCAGCAGCGCGGTGGTGCGGGAACGTTTCATGGCCTCATGCCCTGTCGACGGATCAATGCCCCAATGATGCCAAATCCGGGCCAGCAACCGGAATCGGCAAAGTGGGAAAGATGAACGGCCTTTCATTTTCGTCGTTCCCCATCATCCACGCGTGGCGTGGATCCATCGTGTCGACCAAGGTCGACACCTACCAAGAGCAACGCAGAGCGCCGGCCCCGACAGATCGCGGGAAACTGTCGAAGGCGGGGTGGGGGGGGGGGGGGGGGGGGGGGGGGGGGGGGGGGGGGGGGGGGGGGGGGGG
>NZ_JBQEMR010000004.1:190013-192023 GCF_052045015.1 Stenotrophomonas sp. 22692 | reverse complement strand
ACCGAGCTTACATGGACGTACTTGCAGCGGCCCCCGCAACCGGACCCACCCCGCCTACCCCCAGAAAACCAGCTTCTGCTGTTGGTGTTGCTGTTGGTGTTGCTGTTGCTCTGGATCGTAGCGGGTGCAGGGCGCAGCCCTGCCGTACACCTACCCCCTGGCCATTGCCTGCCACCACTGCGACAGCAGCTCCGGCCTGCGCAGGCGCTCGCGCCACCAGCGCAACGCGGCGCCGTCCTCGCCGGTGCGCCAGGCCAGCCAGAAGGTCTCTTCCGGCTTGTGTTCCTCCACCTCGCGGATCACCAGCTGGCCGCGTGCCACCGCCGCGCGCGCGCAGGGTTCAGGCAGGAAGCCGAAGCCGACGCCTTCGCATTGCAGCTTCAGCTTGCTGGCCATGTCCGGCACCGTCAGCATCTCCTGCCCCATCAACAGGCCGACCGTGCGTGGCAACAGCCGCCGCGCCGAATCGGAGACGGCGATCGCGCAGTGCTCGACCAGCTGCTCGCGCCCGAGCACGCCCGGTACTGCAGCCAATGGATGTTCGGGTGCGACCGCGAACACGAACTCCACCGTGCCCAGCGGCTCGACCACGTAACCACCGCCACTGGGGCCCTCGCCCGGTGCACCGACCAGCAGGTCGGCGCGGCGGTCCAGCAGGGCCTCCCAGGTGCCGGATAGCGCCTCGCCGATCAGCCGCAACCGGGTTGGCGCCTCCGCCTCACGAAACGCGGCGATGTCCGGTCCAAGCAGCCAGGTCGGGAACACTGAATCCACCGCCAGGGTCAGCTCGGTCTCCCAGCCCGACGCCACCCGGCGCACCCGCAGCTCCAGCTCGCGCGCCGCGCGCAGCAGATGCCGGCCCTCGTCCAGCAGCGCGCGGCCGGCCTCGGTCGGCTCGGCACGCGGGCCGACCCGGTCGAACAGCTGTACGCCCAGATCCTCCTCCAGCTTGGCCACGGTGTAGGAGATGGTCGAGGGCACCTTGTGCAGGGCCTTGCCGGCGCCGGCAAAGGAGCCGCGGCGGTCGATGGCATCCAGGATCTGCAGGGCATCGAGGCTGAGCTTGAGCATTCGAATTTTTCGATGATGGCTGTCAAAACTATCCGTTTTTCAAACCCCGGGCGCAAGCGGATACTTCTCTTCAACGGGGAAAAACAGCGGCTACCGGCCCACCCCGCCCTATCGAAACCATCGAACAAGGAGATTCCATCATGCTGCAGATCCGCAAGAGCGCTACCCGTGGCCTGGCCGAGCATGGCTGGCTGTCCTCGCGCCATACCTTCTCCTTCGCCAACTACTACGACCCTCGCTACGTCAGCTTCGGCCCGCTGCGGGTGATCAACGAAGACAAGGTGATCGGCGGCCAGGGCTTCGGCACCCACAGCCACAGCAACATGGAAATCATTTCCTACGTGCTGGGTGGCGCGCTGGAGCACAAGGACTCGATGGGCACCGGTTCGGTGCTGCGCTACGGCGACGTGCAGCGCATGAGCGCCGGCAGCGGCGTCAGCCACAGCGAGTTCAACCACTCGGCCGACGAGACCGTGCATTTCCTGCAGATCTGGATCTTCCCGGATACCGAGAACATCACGCCGTCCTACGAGGAGACCCACTTCGCACCGGAGACCAAGCGCGGCCAGCTGCGCCTGATCGCCTCGCCGGACGGTGCCGACGGTTCGCTGCGCATCCACCAGGATGCCCGCATCTTCGCCACCATCCTCGACGGCGGCCAGAAGCTGCACCATGCGCTTGGCAACGGTCGTGGCGCCTATGTACAGGTGGCGCGTGGCCAGCTGCAGGTCAACGGCATCACCCTGGAAGCCGGCGATGCACTGCAGGTCAGCGACGAAGCCCAATTGACGCTGGAAAACGGCAACGATGCCGAAGTGCTGGTGTTCGACCTGCCGCTGTAACCACAACGCCCGCGATGCCGAAAAGCATCGCGGGCGTATGTGTAGAGCCGAGCCCATGCTCGGCTGCGGTTTCTGCCCGCATCGAGCCGAGCAGCGG
>NZ_JBQEMR010000004.1:113016-190003 GCF_052045015.1 Stenotrophomonas sp. 22692 | reverse complement strand
TGCTCGGCTGCGGTTTGACAGCCAGCCGAGCGTGGGCTCGGCTCTACAAAACCCGCGTCAGAACCTGTAGTTCAAGGTCAGCCGCACATTGCGCGGCTCGCCCCAGGTGTAGGTGCTGTACCAGTTGAAGATCGTGTAGTACCGCTTGTCGAACAGGTTGTTGACGTTGACCGTGGCCGACAGGCGATCGTTGAACTGGTAGCGCGCCAGCGCATCGAGCAACCAGTAAGGCTGCGTGCGATGCACCACCTTGGCCTGGGTGGCGGGATTGGTGATCTCGCCGAAGGTCGAATCCTGCCAGCGTGCGCCACCACCCAGCGTGAGCCCCTGCCAGGCACCGCGCAGGCGGTAGCTGGTGTGCAGGCTGACCTGGTTCTCCGGTTCCAGCGTGGTCACCTTGGTTCCCGCCTGGCGGGCGATCTTGTGGGAGAACCCACCCTGCACCTGCCAGCCCTCGGCCAGCTGGCCCGACATTTCAAGCTCATAGCCCTTGGTA
Source organism: Stenotrophomonas sp. 22692 (assembly GCF_052045015.1). Lineage (NCBI taxonomy): Bacteria > Pseudomonadati > Pseudomonadota > Gammaproteobacteria > Lysobacterales > Lysobacteraceae > Stenotrophomonas > Stenotrophomonas sp. 22692. The sequence goes on along the minus strand of NZ_JBQEMR010000004.1, from coordinate 189,507 downwards.
CGCACGCCCATCAACGCGCGGTAGGCATCCTGGCCATCCGGCGTCTTGCCGCCGGTAGGCTGGGCGAAGTTGTCCTGATCAAGCTGGAAAAGCGCCGCGCTGGCATTGAGGCGTCCATCGAAGAACTCGGCCTTCAGCCCCATCTCGTAGCTGCGGCCTTCCAGCGGATCCAGCGCTTTGCCCTGCTCGTCGCGCTCGCTGTGCGGCTTGAAGATGGTGCTGTAGCTGGCGTACACCGAATAGTGCTCGCCGAGGTCGTAGACCACGCCGGCATACGGCACATAGACGCCGGTCTCGCGCGTGTCCGGCGAACGGTAGCTGGCCAGACGGCTGCCGACGATCAGCTTCAACGGATCGGCCACGTCGAAGCGGCCGACCACGTACAGGCCGTTCTCGCGGGTCACTTCATTGTTGTCGTAGCTGCGCTGCCATTGCGGCTCGGCAATGTCGCCATTCCAGCTGCGGTAGTCCGGCACCGTATCCGGGAACCCCGCCTGCGCGCCGTAGCCGGTATTGGTCCAGCGCTTGCGCGAGGCACTGCCGCCAACCACCAGCTCATGCTCACGCCCGAACAGGCCGAAATGCCCGCTCACATAGAAGTCGGCGGCATTGCTGACGGTCTTGCCAACGTACTTCCCGAGCCACAGGCTGACGCCCTCGCCGGTCAACGGATCGGGATTGCCAGCGGCGGCACCGGCCAGTGCGGCGTCATAGCCGTTGACCTGGTGGTTAAGCTGCAGCTTGGCAATCCAATCGTTGGCGAACGTGTGCTCCAACGTGGCGAAACCGGTACGCACGTACTGGCGCCAGCCGGCCCATTGCGCACCATTGTTGAACCAGCGCGGCATGCGGTTGAAGTTGCCGGCGCTGTCCAGCAGCGGAATGCCGCCCCACGTGGAGCCCTTCGGGTCGCTGTCCATCACGTCGCCACCCACGGTCAGCAGCGTGCGCTCGCCCAGATCGGCTTCCAGCACCGCGTAGCCGACCTTGCTGGTGCGCTGGTAGTAATCGAGATTGGAATGCTTGTCCTGCCAGGCGCCCACTGCACGACCGCGCACGCGCCCATCGGCGGTCAGCGGGCCGCCGACATCGATCTCGGCACGGTAGTCATCCCAGCGCCCCACACCCAGCGTCGCGCTGCCGGCGAAGTCCTTGCCCGGCTTCTTGCGCACCAGGTTGATGGTCGCGCCGGGATCGCCCATGCCGGTCAACAGGCCGGTGGCGCCCTTGAGCACCTCGATGCGGTCATAGATGGCGGTATCGCTGAGCGTGTTGCCCGCCGAGTAGGCCGAGTCACGCGACATCGGAATGCCATCGTACTGGAAGTTCTGCACGGCGAAGCCACGTGCGTAGTACTCGGTGCGCTCGCTGTCGTAGGTGACGATGCTGATGCCGGGGGTCACCCGCATCACGTCATCGATGCCGTGCAGGCCGAAGTCATCCATCTGTGCGCGGGTGATCACGCTGATGGTCTGTGGCGTCTGTCGCGGCGTCAGCACCAGGCGGGTGGCGGTGGCGATGGTGCCGGGCGTGTAGGCGCCGCTGCCCTCGGTGATGGTACCGAGCAGGTTGGCAGTGACCTGCACGGTCTGCAGGGTCTGCGAGGCGGGTGCCGGTTTGGCCTTGTCCTCGTCCTGGGTGGACTGGGCACCAGCGGTGCCGCTGCTCAGTGCAAGCAGTAGCAGGCCTTGAGCCAGTGCATGCGGCAGCGGCAGGCGACGCGGAAACAAGCGCGGAAAACGGACAGGCACAGACAGCACGGCGGGACCTCCACGATAGGGTGGGATCCTCTGGCGGCGGCTTGAGGGAAGAGAGGGACGCGGCCGGATGGCCGCAGGCGCAGGAGTGTACTCCCCTGCGCCCCGGCTGTCGTGCGGTGTACTGGTGCGGGATCAGGCGCCGATGGCGGCGCAGGCCTCCAGGATCAGCGCGGTCACTTCCTTCGGCTGCGAGGCCAGTGAGGCATGGCTGGCATCAAGCTCCAGCAGGCGCTTGGGCTGCATTCTTGCGGCCATGGCTTTCTGGTTTTCCGGCGCGATCATGCGGTCGTGGCGGGACAGCTGGTACCAGCTCGGCAGGTGCTTCCACGCCGGATCGCTGACCGTGTCGCCGAAAGTGCTGGCCAGCGGCGCCTTCTGGGTCACCGCCATCACCCGGCCCTCGTCGGCACTCAGGTCCTGGCAGAAGCTCTCATGGAACTTGTCCGCACGCAGCCAGAGGTAGCCATCGCTGTCCGGTGCCAGGTTCGGCGCCGCCTCCGGCAGGTGCTGCTGGGTGATGCCACCCGGGCTCTCGCCGGCATCAGGCGCGAAGGCAGCGATGTAGACCAGGCCCTTCACGTTGGGCTCGTTACCGGCCTGGCTGATCACCGCACCGCCGTAGGAGTGGCCGACCAGCAGCACCGGACCGTCGATCTGCCGGATCATTTTCTGGGTGCGTCCTGCGTCGTCGGCCAGCGACGTGAGCGGCAATTCCACCGCCTGCACCCGGTCGTGGCCGTTGCGATGCAGTTCCAGGATCACCTTGGCCCAGTGTGCGGCCCCGCCCCAGAATCCATGGACGAGGAGGATGGTCGGTGTCGTGCTCATGTACGGATCTCCGGCAGCGGCCGGCGGGGTGCCGACCGTGCAGCCACTGTCCGTGGGCGACGTTAATCGCTGGTGACGCGATCGAGTCACTGCAATCGTATGCGTCGCCCGATGTCACGCATGGCACTTGCCGATCCGGCCTGAAAACGTTTTCATGAACGTCCCCTGGAGCTTCGCATCGCGCATGACGCCTTCATCCCCACGTGCCCAGCAGCACGCCACCCGTGCCGCCTTCTTCATTCCCGGATTCGCCACCGCCGCGTGGGCGCCGATGGTGCCCTACGCCAAGGCCAAGGCCGGGCTGTCCGACGCCAGCCTTGGCGCCGTGCTGCTGTGCCTCGGGCTCGGCTCGCTGCTGGCGATGCCGTTGGCGGGCGCGCTGACCGGGCGGCTGGGTTGCCGACGGGTGATGGTGATCACCTGCGCGATGATGCTGTGCGCCCTACCCTTGCTGGTGCTGGCGCCCTCGCCGGTGGCGCTGGGCGCGGCCCTGTTCGTGTTCGGCGCCGGCGTCGGTGCGCTGGATTGTGCGATGAACATGCAGGCGGTCGCGGTCGAGCGCGACGCCGGGCGCGCAATGATGTCCGGCTTCCACGCCTTCTACAGCATCGGTGGCTTCGTCGGCGCCGGCTGCATGACCGGCCTGCTGATCCTGGGTACACCGCTGTGGCTGGCCGCGCTGGTGTCGGTGGCGGCACTGCTGCTGGTTGCGGTGCTGTCGGCGCCGCACTGGCGACCGCAACGGATCCTGCACGAAGGCCCACTGCTGGCGCTGCCGCACGGCGTGGTGCTGTTCATCGGCGTGCTGGCCTTCGTGGTGTTCCTCGCCGAGGGCTCGATGCTGGACTGGAGCGCGGTGTTCCTGGCCGAAGTGCGGCAGGTGCCGCGTGACCAGGCCGGCGCCGGCTTCGCGCTGTTCACGCTGGCGATGACCGCGATGCGCCTGTTCGGCGACGGCATCGTCGAGCGCCTCGGCCGCACCCGCACGCTGGTCTTCGGCGGCATCACCGCCGCAGCCGGGTTCACGTTGGCCACGCTGGTACCGTCGTTCCCGGTGGCGCTGGCGGGCTATGTGCTGGTCGGGCTGGGCTGCGCCAATATCGTGCCGGCACTGTTCTCGATGGCCGGCCAGCAGCGGGTAATGCCGGAGAGCATCGCCATCACTGCGGTGACCACGCTGGGTTACGCCGGCATCCTCGCCGGCCCGGCAGCGATCGGTGCACTGGCACACGGCACCAGCCTCGGCTTCGCCTTCCTGTGCGTGGCCGCGCTGCTGCTGGGCGTAGCCGCATCCGCGCGAGCACTGGCACGACGGGTGGCCTGACAGAAAAAGGGGACGGAGGGGATTAAGTCGTTTCCTGCACACCTGGGCTGGAAACGACTTAATCCCCTCCGTCCCCTTTTCTCAGCTGCGCGTCAGCCACTCGGCCTGGGCCGGCAGTTGCGGTGCCGGGCAGGCGCTCTGCGGATGGTGCTCGTCGCGCGCCATCCAGTCGCCGACCACGCCAGCCAGCAGATCCAGCCGCAGCGGCAGGGTGATGTGGTCCTCGCCGCGCATCTCGATGTAGTGGGCGCGCGGATTGGCCTGGGCCAGCTCGCGGCCCTGGCTGACGGGTATGTGCTGGTCGCCCTGCCCGTGCAGCAGCAGCACGCAGGCGCGGGTATCAGCCAGCGCGCGCGCTACATCCACGCGGTCCAGATCGACGTCGATGCGGCGGCTGGCGGCGGCGATCACCTGGTTGATGTCCTGGCCGCCGTAGCGCCAGCGCGCGTACGACGCCACCGCCTGCGCCTTCAGGCCTTCCGGCTGCAGTCCCATCAGGTGCGGGATCATCGTGCGGATCGCCACACCGGCATTGGCGAACGATTCCATCGCCACCACGCCTTCCACCTGGTCGCCGAGCTTGTCGGCGGTGAATACCGCTGTGGCCGCGCCATAGGACACGCCGAACAGGTACAGCGGGCCGGTCACTTCACCACGTGCGCGCAGCTCGCTGATCACATCGACCACGTCATCCGATTCATAGGTGCCATAGCCGGACGGGCCAGCGCCGGACTGTCCATGGTTGCGCAGGTCGAGCGTGACCACGCGGTAGCCGGATTCGGCCAGCTGCAACGACCACGGCAGCATCGAATCACCGTTCATCATCCAGCCGTGCAGCAGCACCACGGTGCCGCGCGGTGCCTGCGCGCGGAACGGTCGCGGTACTGCCAGGCTCAGGCCGGTATCCAGCGGCAAGCCGTTCTCGTGGCGCTGCGGCAGATAGTGGTAACGCGCGCCGTAATCGCCGGGATCAAACACACGCCAGAAGATCGGCACGCCATCGCGGCCCGGCGCGAAGCCGTGGCGGTTGGGCAGTTCGGCGATGGCCGCAGCGATGCGCGGGCGATCAAGCAGGGTCGATACGCCACCCGGTGCGATCAGCCGATCGGCGAGCGAGGTGGACGAGGCATTGATCGAGGACGAGCATGCAGCCAGCCACAGGCCGGCGCACGCCAGCAACAACAGCAGCAGGCGCTTCATGGGCAATCGGGGAAAGGGTGCGACAGCGTGGCAGGTTAGCGACGCGGGCGTGGGCCATCTATCGCGCGCGGATGACGGCTTGATGACAACGCAGGAACGATTCAGCTTGGTGTAAAAGCTGTATCCGTTCAGTCATTGATCCGGATCAATGAACGCGCGCGCGGGATTCCCCACAGTGCCGCCATGCGCACCTCGTTCAAGCTCGCCATTGCCCTGGCCGCCACGCTGGCCGCCGCCTACGGCATCGCCCGCACCACGCCCTACTGGTTCGCACCGCGACAGACGGCGCAGGTCGACATCCACGATCCGACGCTGATCACGCAGGGACAGTACCTGTCGCGCGCGGCCGACTGCGCGGCCTGCCACACCGCGCCAGGCGGCAAGCCGTTCGCCGGTGGCCTCGGCATGCAGACGCCGATGGGTACGATCTACTCGACCAACATCACGCCCGATCCGGATACGGGCATTGGCGCCTACGACTACGCCGACTTCGAGCGCGCGGTACGTCGCGGCATCCGTCACGATGGGCAGCCGTTGTATCCGGCAATGCCGTACGCCTCGTACGTGATCGCCAGCGACGCCGAAATCAAGGCGCTGTACGCCTACTTCATGGGCTCGGTGCAACCGGTGAAGCAGGACAACGCCGACAGCACGATCCCGTGGCCGGCCAACATGCGCTGGCCACTGGCCTGGTGGCAGCTGCTGTTCGCACGCCCGCGCACGTTCAACCCTGATCCGTCGCTGGATGCCAGCCAGCAGCGCGGCGCCGAACTGGTGGAAGGCCTGGCCCACTGCGGCGCCTGCCACACGCCACGCGGGTTGGCGTTCCAGGAAAAGGCGATGGCCGATGATGGCAGCCGCCATTTCCTGTCCGGCTCGGTGCTGGAAGGCTGGTATGCGAAGAACCTGCGCAATGAATCGACCGGCCTGGCCAGCTGGAGCGAGGGCGAGATCGTCGACTTCCTGCGCACCGGTCGCACCGATCGATCGGCGGCCTTCGGTGGCATGGCCGACGTGGTCGAGCACAGCACGCAGTACCTGTCCGACGCCGACCTGCTGGCCATGGCCCGCTACCTGAAGCAGCTGCCAGCGCGTGAGGGCCGTAGTGCGCAGTGGTCCCCCGGTACCGACACCACCACCGCCGCACTGCGCAGCGGCGACTACCGTGTCGCCGGTTCGCTGGCCTATGCCGAGCACTGCCAGGCCTGCCACCGTGCCGACGGGCGCGGCATGCCCCGCGTCTATCCGGCCCTGGCCGGCAACTCGATCGTGTTCGCCGATGACCCCAGCTCGCTGGTGCAGGTGACCCTGATCGGCGGCCGCACGCCGCATACCCCGCATGACCGCATGGCCTTCACCATGCCGGGCTTCGAGCAGCTGCCGAACGCGCAGCTGGCACAGATCCTGACCTTCATCCGCAGCAGCTGGGGCAACCAGGCCAGCGCGGTGAGCGAGGTCGACGTGGCGCGCATGCGCCGGGTGGTGCGCGACAAGCCGGTGCACTACGTTCCGCAGGAGGCCGCACAATGAAGCGTTCGCGCACGCGTTCCCGCCTGCTGATCGGCAGTGCGATCAGCCTCGTGGTGCTGGCCGGCGCCGGTACCCTCGCCTACCGTCATCTGTATCCGGACCTGGATGCCGCTGTGGCCAGCACGATCGATATCCTCGATGCGCAGGGCAAGGTGGTCGGCCACTACCACGCACCCAGCGCCGAAGAGATCGCCGGGCTCGGCAATGCCGAATCGGTGATGCTCGGCCGCCGCATCCTCAACGAGACCGCACGGCTGCTGCCGGACAATGTCGGCAACGATCTGAACTGCAACTCGTGCCACATGGCCGAAGGCAAGCGGCCGTTCGGCAATCACTACTTCAATACCGGCGGCGGCGCCTATCCGCGCTACATGCCGCGCCCGGGCAAGGTGATCGGGCTGACCGAGCGCATCAATGGCTGCCTGCAGCGTTCGATGAACGGCAAGCCGCTACCGAAGGACGCGCCGCAGATGCGCGCGATGCTCGACTACATGGCGTGGCTGAGCAGTCCGGTGCCCGGCGGTGCAAAGGTGGACGCGCCGAGCGAGGGGCCGATCGACAGCACGCTCACCCCGGACCCGATCCGTGGCCAGGCGCTGTACGCCGTGCAGTGTGCCGCGTGCCATGGCGACAACGGCGAAGGACGGCGCGACGCCAGCGGTGACATCGCCTTCCCGCCACTATGGGGCGACCACAGCTTCAACATCGGCGCCGGCATGGCGCGCCTGTACAAGGCCGCCGGCTTCGTCAAGCACAACATGCCGCCGGCGGTGACCCGCGAGCCGCCACTGGGACAGCAGGTGATGCCCGACCAGGACGCGGTGGACATCGCCGGCTATTTCATCAACCAGCCGCGGCCGGACTTCGCCAACAAGGGCAAGGACTGGCCGCGCGACCCGAAACCCAAGGACGCGCGGTACTGAAGCAGGCAGCAGGTGCCGGCCGTCACACAACACGGTTCCTGCATCTCTACGTCATGTCGATGTCATTGGTGCTGCCGACACTCGGGGGCTTCTCTCCCTTCAAGGTCCGGTATCGATGCGAACGATTGCGCGCTTTCCCCGTGTTTCGCTGCTTGCCCTGCTGATCGCCCCCGCACTGGACGCCCTGGCCGAAGCACCGCAGGGCGAGACGGCCGAAGCGCGCAGCAGCGATGCCCGCACCCTCGACCAGGTGCAGGTGATCGGCCAGGCCACCAGCTACGCCAAGACGTCGGTGCGCGCAGAAACACTGAACCGGCAGACGGTGATGAGCAGCGTCAACGATGCGCTCAATGAAGTGCCGGGCGTGGTGGTCAGCGAGGCCGATGCCACCGGTTCGTCGGTGTGGGGCACGCAGATCAGCATGCGCGGCTTCGTCACCAACCGCGATACGCAGCAGATCGGCACCACCATCGACGGCCTGCCGAACGGTGGTTCGGGCTACGGCGGTGGATCGTTGGCCAACCGCTACATCGACACCCTTGATCTGGAGACGGTGGAAGTGAGCCAGGGCACCGCCGATATCTCCTCGCGCTCGAACGAGGCGCTGGGCGGCACGCTCAACTTCCTCACCAGCGATCCGCTGCAGGACAGCCGCCTGCGCTTCGTGGTCGGTGCCGGTGACAACGAGGCACGCAAGTACTACGTGCGCTACGACACCGGCTTGCTCGGCGGCCACACCCGCGCCTGGGTCAGTGCCTCCTCGTCGAAGGTGCACGACTGGATCGACGGCACCGGCCACGCCAGCAACGACCACATCGCCGGCAAGTTCATCACCGAACTGGACCGCTGGACGCTGACCGGCTACCTGTCCTACAACGACGCCGACGAGCCCGAATACACCAGCGTTTCGCCGACGGGCTTCGCAACCAACCCGGAGCGCGACAACCTGGTCGGCACCCTCACCGGCATTCCCTACCTGGACCAGAACTACCGCTCCGGTTCACGCGCCCTGCGCGAGAACACCTTCGGCTACCTGCGTGCGGCCTTTGACGGCGGCAATGGTTTCAAAGCGTCGGTGGCCGCCTATGGGCATCGCATGCAGGGCCGCGGTGACTGGCTGCCACCGTACCTGGCGCAGGTCAGCGATGATGGTGCGGGCCGCCCCGAGTCGGAGTACCTCGGTGGCAAGACCGTGTACGGCGGCAGCAACCGCGGCCAGATCTTCTTCGTCAATCCTGATGGCAGCGCGGCACAGCGGCTGGCCAGCTGCACGCCACGGTTGGGCTTCACCGCCGAGTACGATCCGAACTGCTACGCCGGCAACGTGCTGGGCGCGCAGTCGTATCGCCACACCCACTACGACAACGACCGCATGGGCGTGACCGCCGACGTCGAATGGCGGCAGACCTTCGGTGCGATCGACAACACCATCCGTGGCGGCCTCTGGGTGGAGAAGCTGGACCGTTCGGCACGCCGTGACTGGCACCGCCTGCTCAACGTCGGCCAGGACATCGCCTTCGACCACCAGCCGTACTGGGTGCAGTTCGAGGACAAGTACAAGGTCGACGAGCAGATGTACTACGTCGAGGACGTGGCCCGCTTCGGTCCGTTCAGCGCGCGCCTGGGCGTGAAGCAGTTCTTCGTCGACCAGTCGCGCCGCCGCGTGATCGGTGCCAGCGAGCACGTCAAATCCGATTCCAGGTCCGATCCACTGTTGTCCACCGGCGTCACCTGGGCACCGGGTGTGGAAGGCATGGAGCTGTTCGCCGGCTTCTCGCAGAACTTCGCCGCCATCCCCTCCGGCGTGCTTGGCGAGACCGACCCGCAGCGCTTCCGCAACGTCGAGCCCGAAACCGCCGACAACATTGAAGTGGGCATGCGCATCAGCCGCTGGCCGCTGACCGCCTCGGTCACGCTTTACAACATCAAGTTCGACAACCGCATCGTCTATCTGCCGGCAGGCTTCGTCAGCGGCATCGACTACCTGGGCGAGACCGACGGCGTCTATGAGAACTTCGGTGGCGTGGAAAGCAACGGCCTGGAAGCGGCGTTCGGCTATGGGTGGAACAACGGCTGGCGGATCAACGCGGCCTACACCTACAACCGCTCCAAGTACCTGGGCAGCGGCAATGCCGCGCGTGATGCCCAGCTGGGCATCGTCGACGGCGCCAAGGTGATCGGCCAGCCGGAGAACACCCTGGTGCTGTCGGCCGACTGGCAGGGCGCCAACTGGAACTTCGGCCTGTCCGGCCGTTACCTGGGCACGCGCTACCTTGATGCCGCCAACGTCAACACGCTGCCCTCGGCCACCGTGTTCAACGCCAACATCGGCTTCGACCTGCAGGGGCTGTCGCCGCGCCTGAAGGGCATGGGTGCCAACCTGGTGGTGAGCAATCTCACCGACAAGCGGTATCTTGCAGGGGTGGACGGCCGCGACAACGCCTTCATCGGCGCTCCGCGCACCGTCGGCATCTCCTTCCGCGTGGACCTGTGAGTGAGCCCGTGACCGATATCGGCCGACGCCGGTTGTTGCAGGCCGGCGTTGCCGCTGGCCTTTCCCCGCTGCTGCCCAGCATCGCCCGGGCCGCAGCGATCGCGCCTGCGGCGCAGACCCGCAGTCTGGAAGACCTGCAGCACATCGTGGTGTTCATGCAGGAGAACCGTTCGTTCGACCACTACTTCGGCACGCTGCCGGGGGTACGTGGTTTCGGCGACCGCTTCGTGGCCCCTGCGCCGGCGCTGCAGGCCGGCGGCCGCACCCGCAGCCTGTGGCTGCAACCCGATGCCAGCGGCCAGCGCGCGATCGCACCGTTCCCGCTGGATACCGCCGCGCACTTCGGCTACATGCGGGTGGAGGGCACACCGCACACCTGGCCGGACGCACAGCGTGCCTGGGACCACGGGCGCATGGGGCAATGGCCGAAGGCCAAGCAGAACCACTCGATGGGCCACTTCCAGCGCAGCGACCTGCCGTTCCAGTTCGCCCTGGCCGATGCCTTCACGATCTGCGACGCCTACCACTGCGCGATGCAGGCCGGCACCAACCCGAACCGGGTGTTCCTGTGGACCGGCCACAATGATGCACACGCGCGTGCTGGCGGCCCGGTGATCGCCAACTCGCACGACAATTTCCCCGAACAGGGCGGGCATCCGGCGTCGTACCGATGGACCAGCCATGTCGAGCGCCTGCAGAACGCCGGCGTGTCCTGGCAGATCTACCAGGACATGGCCGACAACTTCACCGACAACCCGCTGGCCGGTTTCGAGGTATTCCGCCAGGCCCATCGCGCCGCGCCGGGGCATGACCCGCAGTTGCGCGCACGCGGTGTCAGCACCCGTGGCCTGGCGCAGCTGCGCCAGGACGTGATCGGTGGGCGCCTGCCGCAGGTCAGCTTCATCATCGCCGACGCGGCCGGCAGCGAGCATCCCGGCCCCTCCAGCCCCGCCCAGGGCGCGGCCTATACCGCGCGCGTGCTGGACGCGCTGACCGGCGATCCAGAGGTGTGGAGCCGCACCGCGCTGTTGCTGATGTTCGACGAGAACGACGGCTTCTTCGACCACATGCCGCCACCGGCACCGCCTTCACCGCTGGGCACCGGCTGGGCCGGTGCGTCTTCGGTCAGTACCGAGGGCGAGTACCACCGCCATCCGGCACCGGGCGACGAGAAGTACGACCTCGCCGAACTGCGTGGCCGCCCATATGGGCTGGGTCCGCGCGTGCCGCTGTATGTGATCTCGCCGTGGAGCCGCGGTGGCTGGGTCGATTCGCAGGTGTACGACCACACCTCGGTCATACGGTTGATCGAACGTCGCTTCGGTGTGGCCGCACCGGACATCTCGCCGTGGCGCCGCGCGGTCTGCGGCGACCTGAGCAACGCGTTCGACTTCGCCCAGCGCGATACCCGCCCGTTCGTACGCGGCCTGCCGGACGTGAGCGCGGTGGCCGCGCGCGCCGCCGCCCTGCCGGGACGCACCGTGCCCGCGTTGCCCGAGGGACTGAAGCCGGCGAAACAGGAAAGCGGCGTGCGCCCGGCGCGTGCCCTGCCCTACCGGCCGCAGGCATCGATTGCCGCTGTCGACGCCTCGGGTGTGGATCTGGCGCTGTCCTGCGAAGGCGCAGCAGCAGTGCTGCATGTTTACGACCGGCTGCGGCTGGATGCGGTGCCACGCCGCTACACGCTGCTGCCGGGCATGCCGCTGCGCGAGCGCTGGCCGCTGGACGCCCAGGGTCGCTATGACCTGTGGCTGCTGGGCCCGAACGGCTTCCACCGCCACTTCCAGGGAGCGGCCACGGGTCCTGCCGTGCAGGCTTCAACCGATCGTGCGGATGGCCAACTGCGGCTCCGCCTGCGCAATCTGGGTGACAGCGCGCAGCAGGTGCGTGTGCAGCCGGGCGCCTATGCCGGGCATATGCCCGAGCAGACGCTGGTGCTGCCCGCACATGCAGAGACCGCGTTGGCGTGGGACGCAACGCCCACCGCAGGCTGGTACGACCTGCTCGTCGGTGCGGGCGACAGTGCCCTGCGCCTGGCCGGCCGCGCCGAGGATGGGCGCCCCGGCACCAGTGATCCGGCGATGGGCAGCGAGCCATTGCGGTTCGAGCACGATTGAAGGATCTCTGTAGAGCCAAGCCCATGCTCGGCTGCTCTTCGATAACTGACCGGAAAAGCAGCCGAGCATGGGCTCGGCTCTACAGGCCAGACCGGTAGGATCAGGCCTCCTGCAGCCCCGGCCGGCCGTGCTCCACCGCGTAGCGCTTCCAGCTCTGCACCGCGCCATTCGGCTGCATCACGGTATCCAGCGTCTTCATATCGCCGATCCACGCATCGCGGGTGACATCGCACAGCACGTAGCCACGCTTGTCGATGGTCGCCTTCAGATAGGGGCTGTGCGCAAGCTGGTTGCTGGCATACGCGTCCACACCCTGGCCATCGGCGCCGGAAGTGATCGACGTGGCGAGGAACTCGCTGGAGATCACGCCCGAGTCACGGTGGTCCTGCACCAGATCACTCGCATAGTGGCGATGCGCGTCACCGCAGGCAGTCACTACGTTCCCGAAGCCCACCTTCTGGATGTGGTCAAGCAGGCGCCGGCGGCTGTCCAGATAGCCTGACCACTGGTCGTCGGACGATTGCACCACGCCGTCCTTCTCGCGCATGTAGTTGCCCAGCGCCACCTGGTGGGCGATCGTGTGCCAGCGTGGTGCAGCATCGGCCAGGCCGTCGAACAGCCAGCGCTCCTGCTTCGCCCCCACAATGCTGCGCTCCGGCGATTCCACCTCCTCACGCAACGCCATGTTCACCTGCTTGCTGCGGTACTGGCGGGTGTCGAGCAGGTGCAGGTCCATCAGCGTGCCGTAGCGTGCGCGCCGGTACATCTGCATGTGGCCATCGCGCGGGAATGCCGAGCGGCGCAGTGGCATGTTCTCGTAGTAGGCCTGGAACGCCTGTGCGCGACGCAGCAGGAACACTTCGCTGGGCGTGTCATCCTGGTCTTCGGCACCAGCCCAGTTGTTGTCCACTTCATGGTCGTCAAAAGTGACGAACCACGGTGCCGCCGCATGCGCGGCCTGCAGGTCGGGATCGCTCTTGTACTGGGCGTAGCGGCGGCGGTAATCATCCAGCGTGTAGATCTGCGGGCCGACGTGGTTGCGCAGGTTGGTGAACGGCTGGCCGTTCATCTTCCGCAGGCCCGGCTGGCTTTCGCCTTCGTAGATGTAATCACCGTAGTGGAAGACGAAATCCAGCGGTTCCTCGGCGATGCGCCGCCACGCGGTGTAGTGGCCTTCTTCGTAGTGCTGGCAACCGGCCACCGCAAAACGCACACGATCCACTGCGGCCGTGGCTGCGGGCAGCGTGCGGGTACAACCGACCGCACTGGCGTGGCCGCCTACGGCAAAGCGGTACCAGTAGGGCCGTCCGGGCGCCAATCCGTCCAGCTCCACGTGCACGGCGTGGCCGAGTTCGGGATGCGCCATTGCCGAACCCTGGCGCACCACCTTGCGCATGCCATCGTCTGCTGCCAGTTGCCATTCGACCGCCATCGGCCGGGTCGGCATGCCACCGCCGAACACCAGCGGTTCGGTCGCCAGGCGCGTCCACAGCACCACGCCATCGGCCGAGGGATCACCCGAGGCCACGCCCAGGGTGAAGGGTGTGCTGGCAAAGCGCGGCTTGGCCAGCAGGTTGCGCGGGTTCAGCGCGGTGGCATCGGCCTGCGCGGCCAGCGCGTGTGCCGTGCCCATCCAGGCACCGGCAGCGGACAGGCCGGCCAGGGCCAGGAATCGCCTGCGATTGATCGTCTCCACGGCTGTGCCCTCAGTTGTAGATGATGTGGAAGTAGAAGAAGCGGCCGTAGTCGTCGATCTCGGTACGGAAGCGCCCGTTCGGGCCGGTGCTGTAGGTCGGCTGGGTGTTGAACAGGTTCTTGGCTTCGTACTTCAGCGTCACGTGCCTGCTGACCTTGTGGCTGAAGGCCATGTTGAAGGTCATGTACGGGTCGTAGTACGAATCCAGCCATTCGGTGTCACCGAAGTCGACCAGCATCCGGCTGCGGTAGGTGCCGGACAGGCGCAGCTGCGCGCTTTTCCAGGGCATGCGCCAGATCACCGAACCGTTGAGCGACCAGTCCGGCTGGTACAGCAGGCGATCCAGGCGGCGCTCGGTGCCATCGCTGATGCGGTAGTTGGTCTGGCCTTCCAGCCGTGTAGCGTTGAAGTACATGTCGAAGCGCTGGCGTCCCCACTGCAGGTTGCGGTTGGCCACCGCGAACTCGACACCGCGCAGCGTGGACTCGTCGGTGTTCATCGGCTGGGTGACCCGGTAGCGGGCATCGCCCACGTTCTCGAAGGTGGTCAGGGTGTAGATGTCGTCCTTGATCACCTTGTCGAACAGCGCCACCGAGACCAGGCCGTTGTTTCCGTTGAAGTACAGGTCCCACGCCAGGTCGATGTTGGTGGAACGTCGCGGCTGCAGATCGGCATTGCCCTGCTTGATGCTGCAGAAGCCCCTGCCCTCCTCGTCATCGCCACAACTGGTACTGGTGGCCTGGGCGATGTTGCTCGGCGTCGGCCGGCCCAGCGTGCGGCTGGCGGAGAAGCGCAGGCGCTGGTCCTCGCTCAGCCTGAACGTCGCATTCAATGAAGGCAGCAGGTTGTTGTAGCCACCGCTCGTATTGCGGAAGGCGGAGGTATAGGTAGTGCCGCCATCATCGCTGAACGGGCTGTAGGCATCGAAGCGGGTGTGGTCGTAGCGCAGGCCGCCGATCAGCAGCAGCCGGTCCCAGGCGTAGTGCGCGGATACATAGGCATTGGTGATGTCCTCCACATACTTGTAGTCGCTGGTGAAGTTGGCATTCGGATACGCCGCATTGTTGTTGCCCAGTTTCGGCAGCAGCTCCTCGTTCCACTTGCGGTTGTCGATCAGCGGGAAGCCCGGCACGCTGCCCAGCAGCGTCGAACCCGGATACAGGTAATCGTTGAGCGTGGCACTGCTCTTGAAGTAGTCGAAGTCGATGTCCTGCCAGATCTTCAGATGGCGGTACTCGGCGCCGGCGGCCAGGCCGAAGCCACGCGCATCGGCGTCGATGTTGTAGCTGAAATCCGCGCGCAGGTTGTCGATGCTCTCCTTGGCATCGCGCGGGGAGACATAGGCCTGCGCCGGATTGAGCTTGAACGCGGAGCTGGTCAGCAGGCTGGAATCGGAAACCGCCACCGCGTTGGGGAACCCATGGCTGTCGTTCTCGTAGTCGACGAACAGATTGCTTGGGTAGGCGCGCACACCCCAGTAGACCTGGTTGTTGTGGAAGGTCTCTTCGGTATGGCCGCCACGCAGGGTCAGCCGCGAACGGTCGCCCATGTCCCAGTTGAAACTGGCGATGGCACCACGGTTGCTGCGATCCCAGCGGTCGTGACGGTTCTTGATGTAGATGCTGTTGATCTGGGTGGTGCCGCTGTCCTCGGTCTGGTTGCGGATCGGAAACTTGGCATTGCCGTACAGATCGGTCTTGTTCATCGTCGAGTTCTCGTAGAACCGGTACGAGTACAGCAGCAGCGATGCGTAGAACGGATCATCCGAGGGCTTCCACTCAAGCTTGGCGGAGCCACCGAAGTTGGTGATGAAGTTGGTATAGGTGCCGGTGCTGAAGTTGCCAGGCGCACGCAGCCCGTTCCAGCCCTTGGCCTCGTCCGGACCGGTGGTACCGTCGGTGAGGTATTTGCCAGCGTCGTTGTAGTAGTAGTTCGACTCCACCCAGCGCTTGACGCTGTTGCGTGAACGCTGCTCGTAGCGTGCCACCGCAACGATGCCGAACTCCTGGTCGGCGCCGAACTGGTTGGAGAACACCATCTTGGCGCTCTTGCCGAAGTGGCCCAGAGTCTCGTGGTTGCCGCCTGCGCTGCGCTCGACGTTGGTCTCGGCGGTGGAATAGATGCCCGCCACATCGGCAAACACGTACTTGCCGGATCGGTCGAAAGCACTGCGGCTGATGATGTCGATCACGCCGCCGATCGCATCCGGTGCCTGCTCCGCACTGAAGCTCTTGTAGATGTCGGTACGGGTGCCGATGTCGCTGGGAATCAGCTGCAGGTTGTTCATTCGCTCGCCGGAGCCACTGCCTCCCACGCTGGCAATCGCGATGCCATCGATGGTGGTGTAGTTGAGGTTGGCCTGTACGCCGCGCACGGTCACGTAACGTGGCTCGCCGGCATCCTCCACCGCACTCAGGCCTGGAGCGGCCATCAGGCTCTCGGCCAGGGTCTCGTCGCCGTAGCTGTCCATCTCGTCGTAGACCACCGAATCCTTGATCACTGGCGACGACTTCTTCTGGTCGATCACCTCGTGCGCGGCAATCACCTTGACGGTGTCCAGGGTCGGCGCCACCACCGCCTCGGCCTCGCGCGGCTTCGGCGCGGCCGGCTTCGGCGCGTTGCTTACGGGCGCCGGATCGATGGCGATGACGTTGCCATCGACCACGGTGTAGCCCAGGCCGGTCCCTGCCAGCAGTGCGTCCAGCGCCTGCTTGACGGTGGCACCGCGCGGCACCGCACCGGCCATGCGCGCATCACCGCCGGCCGAGTACAGGAACTGCACTCCGGAACTGCGCGACAACTGCTCCAGTGCACGTGCCAACGGCTGCGCCGCGATCGGCGCCGAAACGCGGGCCTCAAGGCCATCGGCAGTGGCCGCGACCGCCAGCGGCACGCTGCAGGGAGACAGGGCGAGGATGATCGACAGGTAGAGCGTGTTGCGCATCACGGGTCCTTGGAAGAGAGAAGGCAGCAGGCGCCGCTGCGTGGCTCGGCAGTGGCTTCTCCCAAGTAAGAGCCCGCATCCACCGAAGTGGAGAACGCGGATTCGATGAATTTTTTCTGACAGTCCACGGCCACGTCGGCCTCAGCGACTGCCGACCCGCACGGTGTCGCCTTCGCGCCTCACCAGGAAACGCGGGTCGCGTTCGAGGAAGGCCTGCAGCGCACCGATGCGATGCGCATCGAGACTGCCCGACAACCGTGCCGATGCAGCGCCTTCGTCCAGCACGCGGACCTGTACCTGGTTGTGCCGGTTGAAGGCAGCGGCCACCTCGTCCAGCCGTTCATCCAGGAAGGACACTTTGCGCTGCTGCCAATCCAGCAGCATCGACAACGGTACGTCCAGCGACTCCACCGCATGGCTGCGCGCATCGACCTGCACCACCCGGGCTTCGCCCAGTTGCGCAAGACGCCGGGCGTCCGCACCCTGGCTCCAGATCTCCACCTCGCCGGAAACCACGCCGATGCGCGTGCTCTGCAACCGTCGGGACACATCGAACACCGTACCGATGTCTCGGATCTCCAGGCCGTTCACCTCCACCTCGAACGGACGGCGGTCACGGGCGATATCGAACGTGGCCTCGCCCTGCAGCAGCTCCACCTTGCGGCTGAACCAGCCCATGCGTACCCGCAGGCGGCTGTCCGCGTTGAGCCGCACCTGGGTCTGGTCGGGCAGCACCAGGTCACGCAATTCACCATGGTCGGCGCTGTACAGCTGCGCGGTGGGCATCAGCTGCGGAACCAGGCCCACGCCGAGCAGGGCGATACAGGCTGCGGCAGCCGCCACCCACCAGCGCGCACGACCGCGACGCGGCACAGCGCGCGGCGGCGCGTGCACGCTACCGAACAGCGGCACCACCTTGGCAGCGACCTGACGCGGTGGCACCGGCGCCTCTTCAGGCAACGGCGATTGCAGCGCCTCACCGACCTGCCGGTGCAGCGCGAGGGCGTGCATATAGGCGCGCACGTGCTCCGGCGAGCGCTTCATCCAGTCCAGGAACGCAACCCGCTCGGCCTCACCCAGTGTTCCGTCGCGATTGCGCAGGAACCAGTCCATGGCCTCGCAGGCGATCGTGTCGTCGGCCACGGTAGATGAGTTCCGGCTCATGTGTGCTCCCTGGCGCCCAGCGCCTTCCTGCAGGCCTCCAGCCCCCTGCCGATGTGCTTGCGCACCATGTGCACCGACACCTGCAGCTGCTGGCTGATTCCCGGGCAGTCCAACCCGTCGCGGTAGTGCAGCTCCATCACCCGCCGCGTGGTTGCCGGCAGTCGTGCGATGGTGCTGCGGATATCACTCCAGCGCTGCGCACGCTCGAATTCACCCTCGATGTCTTCTTCGCTTTTCAGCACTTCGGCCAACAGATCGACATCTTCCAGCGGCGGCAGCGACGACCGCGCGCGCGCATGCTCGCGCGCCAGGTTGGCCGCCACAGTGAACAGGTAGGCTTCCGGGTTCTCGACCGCATCGGCATCTTCGCCGGTGCTGCGCAGCAGGCGCAGGTAGACCTCCTGCGCCAGGTCTTCGGCATCCTCGCTGGCCGAACCGCGACGCAGGAAGAAGCCACGCAGCAGCCGGCGCCGCAGTTGGTAGCTCTTCTCCCAGATCCTCACGCTGTTCACGGCCGGCCAACCACCCCGAGGCTGGAAAGCCCCGCAGGGTGACCGCCATCGATGACAGTGGCGTTTCAACGACCGGCGGGCAGCCGCTAGAATGCGGCCCCTGCACTGTCCCGGCAGCCCGCACAAGGAGTGCTCCCATCAACGCACGCACCGCCATCAACACCCTCAGCAGCCTGCTGTTCCTGCTGCTGGTCGCCCACACCACCGCCTACCAGCAGCAGATGTGGCCGCCCAACCGGGTCATCCATGTGCATCCGGTAGTCGTCGTCCTCGCCTATGCGCTAGGTGTGCTCACGCTGCTGCTGTGGATCGGCGGCCGTCGTGCACCGGAATCCGCCCAACGCCTGGCGCGCTGGCTGCCCATCGTCGCCTGGTGCCTGCTGGGCGTCGGCGTGGCGATCATCCCGGTGTTCCTGCCTGGGCTGTCCCCGGCCTGATCAGCGGGCGCACCCAGCGCATCGGCCCATGATACGGCGCGCGGCGCCAACCCTTGCTTGCCAGAGACCCAAGCCCCGCCCGCCTACCGAAGCGTGGGGGGCAGGCCTACGCTTGTCTTCTCGGTGGCCGCCACGGTCGCCCTTCGCGTCACGGCCCTGCCGTTGCGACCCCGCTCCAGTGCTGTGCGCCCTGCCGGTGTTGTCGCCCAGGCAGAAGTCCGACCGGCGCCCTCTGGAGACCGTCATGAACCAAGCCCTGATCCCCTTCGATACCGACCCGCTGGAAACGCGGGAGTGGCGTGAATCGCTGGAGGCGGTGATGCAGGCCGGCGGCCGGCCGCGCGCGCACTACCTGATCGACCAGCTGAGCGATCTGGACGCGCAGCAGCACGGCGACCTGCATACCCGTGCCTGGACCGCCTACGTCAACACCATCCCGCCCGAGCGCCAGCCGGCCTACCCGGGTGACCTGGCCATCGAGCGCCGCCTGAACGCGATGATCCGCTGGAACGCGATGGTGATGGTGCTGCGTGCCGGCAAGCATTCCAATGTCGGCGGCCACATCGCCACCTACCAGTCCGCGGCAGTGCTGTACGACGTCGGCTTCGATCACTTCTTCCGTGGCCACACCGACACCTTCGACGGCGACATGATCTACATCCAGGGCCACTCCGCGCCGGGCATCTACGGCCGCGCGTACGTGGAGGGCCGCATCGATCCGGCACGGATGGACAACTTCCGCCGCGAAGCCGGCCGCGAAGGCCTGTCCTCGTATCCACACCCACGCCTGATGCCGGAGTTCTGGCAGTTCCCCACCGTATCGATGGGGCTGGGCCCGCTGACCGCCGCCTACCAGGCGCGCTACATGCGCTACCTGGAATACCGCGGCCTGAAAGAACACCAGGGCCGCAAGGTCTGGGCCTTCCTCGGCGACGGCGAAATGGACCAGCCCGAATCGCTGGCGGCAATTTCCCTGGCTGGCCGCGAGCGGCTGGACAACATCGTGTTCGTGGTCAACTGCAACCTGCAGCGCCTGGACGGTCCGGTACGTGGCAACGCCAAGGTCATCCAGGAACTGGAAGGCACCTTCCGCGCGGCCGGCTGGAACGTGATCAAGCTGATCTGGGGCAGCGGCTGGGACGACCTGCTGGCCCGCGACCACAGCGGCCTGCTGCGCCAGCGCATGATGGAATGCGTGGATGGCGACTACCAGACCTTCAAGTCGCAGAGCGGCGCCTATGTGCGCGAACACTTCTTCGGCCGTTACCCCGAGCTGCTGGAGCGGGTCGCGCACATGAGCGACGACGAGATCTGGGCGCTGGCACGTGGTGGCCACGATCCGCAGAAGGTGTACGCCGCCTACCAGCAGGCGGTGAACACCCGCGGCCGGCCGACGGTGATCCTGGCCAAGACGGTCAAGGGATTCGGCATGGGCGAAGCCGGCGAAGGCCAGAACATCAACCACCAGCTGAAGAAGATGAGCGCCGATGCGGTGCGCGCCTTCCGCGACCGCTTCAACCTGCCGGTCAGCGACGAGCAGCTGGAGGAGATGCCCTATCTGCGTCCGGAGCCCGGCAGCGCCGAGGCCGCCTACTTCGCCGAGCGCCGCCGCATCCAGGGCGGCCAGCTGCCGTCGCGGCTGGCGAAGATCGATCCGCTGCCGTTGCCGCCGTTGTCGATCTTCAACACCCAGCTGCAGGGCAGCGGCGATCGTGGCCAGTCCACTACCATAGGCTTCGTGCGCATCCTCACCAGCCTGCTGAAGGACCCGGACCTGGGCAAGCTGGTGATTCCGATCGTGCCCGATGAATCGCGCACCTTCGGCATGGAAGGCCTGTTCCGCCAGATCGGCATCCACTCCTACCTGGGCCAGCTGTATACCCCGCAGGATGCCGGCCAGCTGAGCTATTACAAGGAAGCCAAGGACGGCCAGATCCTGCAGGAAGGCATCAATGAATCCGGTGCGATCTGTTCGTGGATCGCCGCCGGCACCGCCTACAGCAACCACGGCCTGGCCACGATTCCGTTCTACATCTTCTATTCGATGTTCGGCCTGCAGCGTGTCGGTGACCTGGCCTGGGCCGCTGCCGATGCGCGTACCCGCGGCTTCCTGCTCGGTGCCACGTCGGGCCGCACCACGCTGATGGGCGAAGGCCTGCAGCACGATGACGGCCACAGCCACGTGCTGTCGTCGGTGATTCCGAGCTGCGTGTCCTACGACCCGACCTACAACTACGAGCTGGCGGTGATCATCCATGACGGCCTGCGCCGCATGTATGTCGACCAGGAAGACATCTACTACTACATCACCGTGCTCAACGAAAACTACCCGCAGCCGGCACTGCCGGAGGGCGTGGAAGCGGGCATCCTGAAGGGCCTGTATCTGCTGCATCCGGCAGCCGCCGATACCGCCTCGCAGCCACGCGTGCAGCTGATGGGCAGCGGCTCGATCCTGCGCGAAGTGGAAGCCGCGGCAGAACTGCTGCAGCAGGACTTCGGCGTCGCCAGCGATGTGTGGAGCGCCACCAGCCTGACCGAACTGCGTCGCGATGGCCTGGCTGCCGAACGCTGGAACCTGCTGCACCCGGCCGAGGAACCGCGCGTACCCTACGTGCAGCAGTGCCTGCAGGGCCATGAGGGCCCGGTGGTGGTGGCCACCGACTACATGAAGATCGTCGGCGACCAGATCCGTCCCTTCATCAACGACCGTCGCTTCACCGCACTCGGCACCGATGGCTTCGGCCGTTCCGACACGCGTGAGTCGCTGCGCACGTTCTTCGAAGTGGATCGCCACTTCATCGTGCTGGCAGCCCTGAAGTCGCTGGCCGACGAAGGCCGCATCGAGCGCTCGCGGATGCAGGAGGCCATCGACAAGTACGGCATCGACACCGGCAAGCGCGACCCGGCTACGGTATAAGGCTGCTGCATTCACCACGCCCGCTGTGCGGGCGTGGTGCAGGCGGCGCCGCTACGGTATCCGCTTGAACAGATTGGTCTGCAGGATCGGCGTACCGTCGTGACCGTAGAACGCCTTGGTCTCGGTCATCGTCGTACGGTCGGCCGCCACGGTATAGATGCGGGTGGAGGCCGGCGTGCCGTGGTCCACCAGCTGCATCACCAGGGTGTTCGGCGCCGGCAGTTTCAGGTTGGCCTTGTCCGCACCGTAAGTACCGGACAAGGGCCCCGGCGTGCCGTCCAGCGCCAGCGTGCCGTCGGACTTCATGGTCTTGCCGTCGTGCAGGACGATGTCCACATGTGAACTCCAACGCCCCGCACCGGCGTCCTTGAACTCGAGCACCACATGCTTCGGGCGCTGCGCTTCGGGAAGTGCAGACGTGGCGATATCCAGCGACCAGCGCCCCAACAGCGGTGAGGGCGAAGCTTCCACTGCCAGCGCCGGAACGGCGGAGAGCGAAAGCGCAGACAACAACACAGCGGACAACAGTTTCATACGTTGCTCCGTTCCAGTGAAGAAAGCGCTGCGTGACGCGTGGTGGGGGCAGCAGGGCAAATGCTGCACGCCCGCGGCAGGGGGTGCAAGCCACGCGCTGAATGCCCGGCCACCCGCCATGTCAGGACCATGTCACACAGGGGTAGTAGAACGATCCAGCATCTCCGGCTCTTCTCCCCCAGTACACGGCGTTGAACGCGCAGCCCTCGCCACGGCACCTCTATGCCGCCGGCCACTTTGCCCGCACCCTGGCCTGGTCATTCGTGGATCTGGTGCTGGGCTACTACCTGCACGCCCGGCTGGGGCTGTCGGCGGCCCACACCGGCCAGCTGCTGGCCATTTCACTGGCCTACAGCAGCCTGCTCGATCTGCTGCTGGCCGCCGTGTTCACCCGCCTGCGCAACCAGCAGCGCCTCGCCCTGCGCCTGCAGCTCATCGGCGGGCTCGGCACGGCGGCCAGCGCCTGCCTGCTGTTCAGCCCGGGCAACGCAACCGAGCCCGCCTTCCTGCCATTGCTGGTCGCATCGTTGCTGTTCCGTACCTGCTATGCAGTCTACGACGTGGCCCAGAACGCGTTGACGTCGTTGCTGCCCCGTGACGAGGACGAGGCCATGCGCTATGTCTCCATCCGCGCCGTGGTAGTGCCGATCTCCAAGCTGTGCATTGCCTCGGCGCTGTTCGTCGTGGTCGGTACGCCTGCGTCCCAGGGCAGTGGCAACGCGTTGCTGATCTGCACGGTCATCGGCGTGCTGATCGCGGCCGCTGCGCTTCCTTTGGCCTGCGTCGCAACGCCCCCACGGCCCAACGCAACCAGGACGCCCGCTGCTGTTGCCCTGCCCCTGCCAGCGCTGCTGCCGGTTCTGCTGGCCGCGGCGGCGGAGACGACGCTGGTCGGCCTGGCAGGGCGTCTGTTCCCCTTCGCCGAACATGGGGCAGCGCTGACCTTTGCGATGGTGGCGGGCATGGTGGTTGCCCCCTGGCTCTGCCTGCGCCTGCGTACAACGCTGCACAGCGAGACCGGGATGCTCGCGTTGATGTCGGTGCTGGCCGTCGGAGCCGTCGGCGTGTACCTGGCCCTCCCCTCCACGCCCATAGCGATTGCATGTGCCGCGACCCACGGGACGGCGGTGGCCAGCGTCGGCCTGGTACTGTGGCGACGCACCGCGCTGATCGCCCGTCGCCACGCCATCCATGGCGGACGCGACGATGACCTCAGCTGCTTTGCACTGCTCACCGGAACCATGAAGCTATCCATCGCGGCCTCTTCGTTGCTGCTGGGCGAAGTGCTGCCCGGTATACAGGCGGGCGATCTGGACACCTCGGTCGCCCTGGTCTCGCTGGTCGCCATTGGCAGCCTGCTTTCGCTGGCCGCATTGGCCTGGCCCATCCCTCCAGCACGCAGCGAGGGCCTGCGCCCGTGAGCCTGGCCCCGACATCGCGGCTGCGCCGCAAGCCGCTGATCGCGCTGGAGGCCGACCATAAGCGCATCATCTGGCTGTTGCGCACGATGGGCGCGGTTCCCCGCATCACCATCGCCCACCAGCTGGGCATGCACAACGGCGCGTTGACCCGCCTGGCGCGTGAGCTGCTGATGCTGGAAGTGATCGAGGAGCAGGAACAGCTGTCCGATGGCCAGCGCGGCCGTCCGTCGGTGCCACTGGCGCTGTCCGGCCGGGGCGGCTATGCCGCCGGCGCCACGGTGCATCCCGGTTGGCTGGAGATCGCACTGGTGGATTTCGCCGGCCAGCTCATCGCCCGTGATGCCACCGCATTCGACAGCGCAGATCCCCACGATTTCGTCCATTGCGTGGACCAGCGCCTGCGCAGCCTCACCAGCAGCACCGGACTGATGCGCGCGCGGTTCCTGGGCCTCGGCGTGGCCGTTCCGGGGCCCGTGGTCGAAACCGGTCCGGCACGCCGGCACGCGGTGGACTGGCTGCATGGCTGGCGCGATATCGACAACGACCAGTTCTTCGAAGACTACTTCGGCTTCCCGGTGTGGGTGGAGAACGATGCAACCCTGGCGGCGTTGGCGGAGTACTACGACAGCGGGCTGATCCGCGACTGCGCTTCGGCGCTGCTGCTGTATGTCGGCCACGGCGTGGGTGGCGGCGTGATCCACCGGCGTGATGTGATGCGCGGTGAGTTCGGCAATGCAGGCGACATCGGCCGCCTGTTCCGCATGGACGCACCGCGCCCCTCGGGTATCGACCTGCTGGCCACGTTGCGCGAGGCCGGCGCCGGAATTCCTTCGTTGTTCGAGCTGGAGGCCTGCCTGGAAAGCCATGCCGGCATCATCAGTGCCTGGGCCGAACGCGCGGGAAACCAGCTGGGCGCAGCGGCCAATACCGGCGTGGCGTGGCTCGATCCGGGCGCCGTGATCCTGTCCGGTTCGCTGCCCCGCCAGGTACTGGAGGCGTTGGGGCAACACCTGCAGCAGCCGGCACGCTGGAGCAGCGCGCTGGACAGCCTGCGCCTGCCGCAGGTGCATGTGTCACGGCTGGGAGGATCCGCGGTATCGGTGGGCGCGGCGCTGCTGCCGATCCACCAGCTGGGCGCCGATGCCATCGTTTAATTGTTTATTTCCGCCGAAGTAAACAATTCCGTCATCGCCCGGACCTACCGTGCAGCGGTCCCCCTTTCCTGCATGGCCGCCCTCCGATGAACATCAGCCCCCTGGTCCTGGGAATCTCCCTGGCCTTGATATCCCTGCATGGCAACGCTTCTGCGCAGGACGCCCCGGTCCAGAACCAGGGCAGCGTCGACGCCGCAACGCTGGATGCGGTAGTGGTCACCGGTGCGGCGCGCACCCAGCGTCGTTTCGATGCGTCCTTCGCAGTCAATTCGCTCAGCCGCGAAGACGTGCAGAAACTCGCACCGAAAAGCTACGCCGACCTGCTCGGGTCCGTGCCCGGCATCCATGTCGAAGCCACCGGAGGCGAGGTGCAGAACATCACCCGGCTGCGCGGCATTCCCACCGATCGTGGCTTCATCGCCTTCCAGCAGGACGGCCTGCCGCTCTACCAGGAGCTGGATGGCCACTTCTTCAATTCCGGCGACGGCATGAACCGGTTCGACGTGATGAACCAGCGGGTGGAGATCGTACGTGGTGGCCCGGCGCCGATCTATGCGAGCAGTGGCGGCGCCATCGTCAACAACATTCTGGCCGAGGGCTCGGAACAGACCCACGGCAAGGCCCAGCTGACCGTGGGTGACACCGGGCTGTACCGCGGCGAGATGTACCAGTCCGGCGCCCTCGGCAAGGACACCTTCTATGCGGTCGGTGGATTCCTGCGCCAGCACGATGGCTACCGCGACAACGGCTTCCCGAACGACAAGGGCGGGCAGATCAGGGGCAACATCAAGCACTACTTCGATGACACCAGCTGGTTCAAGGTCAGCGGTACCTTCGTCGATGACCACAATACGTTCTACCTGCCGATCCCGGTCGCCGATCCGCGCAATCCCAGCGTCCCGCTGGACCCGTACATCGACTACTTCGACGGTACGCTGAACTCGCCGTCGCTGCGCAGTGTCAACCTGAAATACCTCGATGGCGGCGGCGTCCTGCAGGGCATGAACCGCGACCTGGCCGATGGCCGGCACATGCGCTTCGGCAACATCGGCTTCCAGTACGAGAATACCGCCAGCGATTGGACGATCTCGCTGAAAACCGGTTACACCAAGGGCCGCAACACCTTCGACGCACTGTACTCGACCACCAACCCGGTCGACGCACGCACTTTCGCCAACGGCTATCTGGGCGCGGCCCGTAGCGCCTTCGGCGCCGGCGTCGCGCGGATGGGCTACGCTCTGGCCGGCAGCAACGGGGCGAGCGCCTACGACCCCTATGCCGACTCCGGCCTGGTGATCTCGGCCCAGTACCGGGCCGCAGATTCGGACTTCTACTCCGGCCAGGCCGACTTCAGTGCGACGCGGTTGTTTGAAACGGCCTGGGGCAGCCACGATCTGAACATCGGCGCATATACGGCCTTCTTCGGCACCACGGCCTTCAGTCTGTACCAGGACATGCTGATGGAGATGCGCGGCAAGCCACGCCTGCTGGATCTGGTGGCCTACGGCAACGATGGCGCCCCCTTGGGATACGTCACCGACAAGGGCACGCTGCGTTACACCACTACCCTCAATCGCGGCAAAGTGGATGCCCGCATGTTCGCGGTGTATGCCAATGACACGTGGGCACTGACGGACCGCTTCAAGCTCGACGCAGGTATCCGCCATGAACGCTACCGCTATGAAGGCTATGCAGAGCAGACCGCCCAGGTCGACCTCGGCGACCGCACCACACTGGCCGACAACACCACGCGCCGGTTCACCGGCGTCGTCCAGAACCATCGCCTGGATCCGTCCGCGACCAACTGGACCGTCGGTGCGAACTTCGATTTCACCTCTTCGTTGGGTGCTTACGCCCGCGTCTCGCACATGGAGATCGTTCCCAACTCGTCGGTGGCACGCTCGATCGATCCCACCATCGTGCAGACGCAGCTGGACCAGTACGAGCTGGGCCTGAAGGCCGGATTCGGCCGGTCCTACCTGTACCTGACTGCGTTCTACACGAAGTTCGACCCGCTCAACGCCTCGTTCGTGGCGTTCAACCCGACGACCGGCCGCAATGACCAGTCGGTCCCGTTCATCGGTACCGCCGTCTCCAAGGGCATCGAACTGGATGGGCTGTTCCGGCCGCTCGACTGGTTCAGCATTGCCGGTTCGATCACGGTCAGCGATCCGCAGTACGACAGCCTGCAGAACGATTCCGGCGCCGATCCGGCCGCCGTCAACGGCAAGCAGATCGTTCGCGAGCCCAAGCTCTACGGCAACCTCCGCCCGACCTTCAGCTTCCAGCACGGCCAGGACCAGTTCGAGACCTGGCTGCGCTATGACGTGGTCGGCAAATCCTATGTTGATCTGTTCAACCAGACGGCGCTGCCTGCCTACCAGACCCTGGGGCTGGGCGTTTCATGGAAACGCGGCAACTGGGGCGCACAGCTGGTGGGCGACAACCTGACCAATGAAAAGGGACTCACCGAGGGCAACACCCGCACCGATGCCCTGGCCGGACAGGGTTCGGCCGAGGCAATCTATGGACGGCCGCTGTTCGGCCGCAACGTCCGCCTGATGGTGAGCAGGAGCTGGTGATGCATCGACGATTTGCCTTGTCCCTTGCCCTGCTTGCCGCGGCGGCGCTGCCGCTTGCGGCGGCGGCCGACGACCGCGACAGCGCCGCGCTGGCCGCACGACTGTTCCCCACCCTCATGCAGTTGAAGCCCGATACACTGCCCGGTGATGCGCGCGCCCTCCTGGCCGAACGCATGCAGCAGCTGGCCGACTGCCGGACCGCCACCTGCACGCTCGCGTCCGCACGCTGGACGCCCACGCAGGCCGGCCTGTTGATCGCCGCGGCTCCCGCGCACGCCCAAGCCATCGAACGGGAACTGGCAGGCCTCAACAACATTCTCTCCGTCTACGGCCAGGGCCAGCCACCCCGCTACGACGCCATCGACGGCCCGGTCGGCGCGGCGGGCAGCACGCGACTGGCCGGCGACGTCGCCATTGCCGTGCAAATGAGCGAGGTGGACGCCAGCGCGGCCTACACCGCCTTCGATCGCAGCATCGCGGTGGCGGTAGGCCTGCTCGATGCCAATGACCGCCTCGATGCGATCCGCTTCGAGCCGATCAGCGCGGGAATGAACGCCGCGCCGTTTGCGCGTGCGCGGCAGCTCGATTGGAATGCGCATCCGTACACCGCGATCATCGTGCTGGGCCAGGGACCGGACGAATTGACCACCCCGCTCAGCGCCGGCAGCAAGCTGCGCCTGAAGGCGGCCGCGCAGCGCTACGCGGCAGGTGATGCACCCTTCCTCATCGTCTCGGGTGGTGCGGTACATCCACGCGGCACCCGCAGCGTCGAAGCGGTACAGATGCGCGAAGCGCTGATGGCACGCTTCGGCATTCCCGCAGATGCAATCATCATCGAGCCGTATGCCCGCCACACCACCACCAATCTGCGCAATGCGGCCCGGTTGCTGGCGGCCCTGCAGGCACCGCCGCGGCAACCGGCATTGGTGGTCAGCAGTCCATCGCATATCGATTCGGTCGCCAGCAGCGCCTTCAGCGAGCGCAACCGCCATGAACTGGGTTACGTTCCGGGCAAGGTCGGTTCACGCGTTTCGCCCTACGCGATCCCGTTCGTGCCGGCTCCCGAATCGCTGCGCATCGATCCGATGGATCCGCTGGATCCCTGAACCGCGCGACGGCATCTTCAGTAACCCACCTTCACCGTGAACATCACGTTTCGCGGTGCCCCGTACCAGCCCTGGTTGTAGAAGCCGATCTGCGAATAGTAATGGCGATCAAACAGGTTGTTGATGTTGACCGCCGCCGACACATTGGAGCTGAACTGGTAGCGCGCCATCAGGTTCACCAGTGCGTAGCTGGGCTGCTGCACCGGCACCCGGCGATTTCCGGGCGCGGTGGCGGTCTGGTACATGCGGTTCTGCCAGTCCACGCCACCGCCGATGGTCAGCCGGTCCCAGGCACCCGGCAGCCGCCAGGTAGTGAACAGCTTGAACAGGCTGCGCGGCTTGGCGGTGTTGATCGCCCTGCCCTGCGCGTCCTGCGCGATGAAGGTGGTGAAGCTGGTGCCCAGGCTCCACCCCGGCAGCGGCTCACCGGCCAGTTCCAGTTCCAGGCCGTCTACCGTTGCGCCCTTCACTGCGCGGTAGGCCGCCTGCGTGCTGCCTTCGACCAGACCACCGGTGGCCTCGGCCAGGTTGTCCTGCTGGGTGCGGAACAGCGCCACCGACGCATTCAAGCGCTCCTGCAGCCAGCTGCCCTTGACGCCCAGCTCATAGCTGCGGCCGCTGACCGGGTCGAGGATCTGTCCGGATTCGTTGCGGTTGTTCTGCGGCTTGAAGATGCCGGTATAGCTGGCGTAGGCGCTGCTGTAGTCGTTGAGGTCCCAGACCACGCCGGCATAGGGCACGAACTCGTTGCGGTAGCGGTACTTCCGTTTGCTGCCGAAGTAGACCTGGTCGGTCTCCCAGTTGCTCAGGCGGCCACCGACGATCACATGCAGCGGATCAGCCAGCGACAGCCGCGCCACGGCATAGGCACCGCTCTGATGATTGTCCAGATCATCGGCCTGGGTCTTGTTGCTGGCCCACACCGGCTCGGGCGTGCCCGGCCCGTGCCAGTCGAAATAGCTGGCCAACGGCGGCAACGGGGCCAGTGCGCGGTACTGCCCCAGTGCGATCTCGTCGCGTGAGCGCGACCAGCCGACGGACGCCGTGTGCTGGCGGCCGAACAGCTGGAAGGGACCGGTCAGGCTGACACTGACCGCCTCACGGCGCACCGGACCGTCGTAGCGGGTGAAGCTATTGCCATTGGGCATCGCCCCGGTCACCGGATCGGGATAGCCGCCCCGGTAGAGATGCTTCATCTCCATATCGGTATGCGAGCGGCTGTAGGACACGCGTGCCTGCCAGTCGTTGCCGAAGCGATGGTTGAAATCGAAGAAGCCGTTGCGGGTATCGGTGCTCATCCGTGCCCACGGCGCTGTGGCCGATACCGAGCGGTCGAAGCGGGTACGCGTGCCGTCGGCATTGAACAGCGCAAAGCCGCTGCCGAAGCCACGATTGTCGTTGGCCTGGTAGGAGATACCGGCGATCAATCCGGTGTCCTCGCCCAGGTCCACGCTGACCACGCCGTAGAGCGTCTTCGTGGTGCTGTCCAGGCCAGCGGTGTAGCTGTCGCCCTCGGCCTGCGCAGCGACCATGCGGCCACGCACGCGCCCTTCCCGGCTGAGTGGGCTGGACACGTCCACCCAGGCACGGCGCGCGTCCCAGCTGCCGAGGCTGATGCCGCCACTGGCAGCAACGTCGCGCAGCGGGCGCTTGCGTACGTAGTTCACCGCCGCCGACGGATTGCCGGCACCGGTCATCAGGCCATTGGCGCCGCGCACGATCTCGATGCGGTCGTACACCACCATGTCCAGATTGTTCTCGCCGAAATTCCACGGCGACAGCACCGGCATCACCACGCCATCGAACTGATAGTTGTCGATGTCGAAGCCGCGTGCCGAGAACGAGTAGCGGTTGGCATCACTGCGCGTGACCGAGATGCCCGGAGCAGTGGCCAGCGCATCGGCGGTGCTGAGCAGGCCCCGGTCCTCGATCTGCTGGCGGGTGATGACGCTGACCGACTGCGGCGTCCGCCGCGAGGTCAGTGACAACCCCGTCGCCGTGCCCATGGAGTCGGTGGTGTAGGAACGTGAGGATTCGGTGCTGCCATCGAGATCGGCCGTGACCTGCACGGTGGGCAGCTGCGAGGTGTTCGCGGCGGGGGCGCGCTCGGCGCCGTGGGCAGTATTGAACAGCGCCAGGGTCGTGCCGATGGCGGTTGCCAGGGCGCGCGGGCGGATACAGGCGGGCATGGGAGATCCAGCAGGAGAGAAAGGCTGGATGAGAATTATTGTCATTTGAGCGTGAGCACACGTATGCGTAGACGCAGCAGATGTATGCGCACTGCCGACGCTGATCCGGCGTCAGCGCAGCTGGCTGGGCGCGATGCCGTAGCGCGCACGGAACGCGGTCGCGAAATTCGTGGCATGCCGGTAACCGACGAAATGCGCGGCCTGCTGTACGCTGCAGCCCTGCCGCAGCTGTGCGCAGGCCAGTTGCAGGCGATGCTCGCGCAGCCAGCCGAACACCGAGCACTGATACACCTGCTGGAACTTCAGGCGCAGGCTGCTTGGGCTCATGCAGGCCAGGCGCGCCAGATCCTCCAGGCAATGGTCGGCGGCTGGAGCCGCCTGCAGGCAATCCATCACCCGCTGCAGCATGCGGCGGTCACGTGCTGAAACACGCAGGTCCGGCGATGCCTCCCTCGCAGGCGCCCCCAGCGCCAGGGCCAGCATCTGCAGGCCGATACTCTCGCACAGCAGTTCATGCATCGCCCCGTGCCAGCTGCCCGACAGCAGCTGGTCAGCGGCGTGCTCGAGATGCCCGGGAACCTGCCAACCACGTAACCGCGGGTGACCGGTGCGATGCGCGGTGGATAGCAGTTCGCTGATCATCGGGTCGTCAATCCCGGCAGGTGCGTCCAACGAGACATTCAGGCTGCGCATCCGCTGCCCGGCGGGATGAATCGCGGTCATCGGTGCTGCCTCGGCCAGCACCATCGTGCCGGCACCCGGGTTCATGCCGATCACTGCCTGCCCCGCCAGCCGCGCCCCTGCGCGTCCCTCCAGCATCACGATCGCCGAGAAGGCCGGCGGCGATTCAGAAGCTGCCTCGAACGGCTGATGGGCGATCACGTCCGACAGCGCCAGGGTCATGCCCGGGCGCAGGCGACGCTGCTCCACCCTGCCTTGCACCACGCACTGTTCACCCGACAGATCGGCGGCCGACGCCGGCAGGCGATAGCGGAAGCCGCTGCTGCGGCCCAGGCGATCAAGGTCGGCAAGGGTGAGGTTGAGCATGATGGGACCAGAGGGGATCGTCCCGCATTTTCATATGAGAACCATTCTCATATCCACCGCCTGCCGCAAGGCCCATTTCGCCCTTGTCGATACAAATGGTTACGTTATAACATTTCACCTTGTTTTCACGGATCATGCCATGCGTCGCCACCTGCTTGCTGCTGCCATTCTGTTCGCCGTCCACACCGCCCAGGCCGCGGACGAACCCACCCTCCCCACCCTCCAGGTCCAGGCCTCCCAGCCCTCGCGCATCGACACCCGGGTCACTGTCGACAACCCACAGGCGCAGAACCGCACCCTCGGCGGCCTGCTCGAACACGTCTCCGGCGTGCAGAGCAGCGCCTTCGGGCCAAACGCGGGCGCTCCGGTCATCCGCAGCCTCAGCGGCAACCGCGTGCAGATCCTGCAGGACGGCCAGTCCATCCTCGGCATGAACGCGATCAGCGGCGACATCAACATTCCGTTCGATCCGCTGTTCGTACGCAGTGTGACCGTCAACAAGTCCTCCGACACCGTGCGCTACGGCGGCAATGCGATCGGAGGCAGCGTGGAGATCGATCCGGGCCTGATCTCGCGCAGCATGGAAGACAAGGACCAGTCGATGGAACTGGTCCTGCGCAAGGGCTTCAATGCCGCCGACGCGCAGGGCTTCCGCATGAACTTCAACAACCAGCGCAACCTCTCGACCAACCTGCAGGTCTCTCGGCAGCGCATCTCGCACTACGACATCCCCGGCAACAGCAAGGCCAGTGTCTGCAACACCCGACTGTTTCCGCCGACCGGCGGCGTCAACTCGGCGCTGGCCGACAGCTGCCAGAAGGAGGCGCGCGTCCAGCAGATCTACAACAAGGCCTCGCAACCTTACATCGACCAGTTCATGACCGAGAACCCGGACTGGGCCGATGGTGATTTCTCGTTCTACACCAACAACCCGACTTCGGTCTGGCAGCGCCGTACCTATATCAATCCGGTCAATCCGGCCTATGTCGCCGGCACGCCGTCATACGTACAGAAGCAGATCAACAATGATGTGACGCCCGATTACCATCACCGGTTGGGCAACAGTTACGCGCGCAATTCGCAGGTGGCGTTCGGGTCGACCCTGTTCTTCGACCGTGGTTACGTGGGTGTCAGCATCGATGCCAAGGACAGCGAATACGGCGTGCCCGGGTTCTCGATGCAGAACCTGTCGTTCGGTTCCAACTACGCCAACGCATTGCCGGTGGGCGTGGTGATCAAGCAGGAACGCTACGCACTGGAAGCCCTGTTACGCGACCCGCTGCCGTGGTTCGAGCGCGCCGAACTGCGTGTCTCCAAGCTGGACAACGCCTCCGGCGAACGGCTGGGTGCTTCCAAGGCCAACGACTACGATTTCGAGAGCACCCAGGCCGAACTGCTGCTGAGCCATCAGCGCGTCGGTCCACTCAGCGGCCTGCTCGGTTACAGCCACCAGTCGCGCGATGTCACCGGCAGCGGCTCGCTGCGCTACCTGCCTGACGTCGACACCCGCAGCAACGCGGTGTTCCTGAAGGAGACGCTGGACTTCGGCTGGGCCAGTTTCGACGCTGGCGTGCGCCACGAGCGCATTGACCATGACCTGCAACCAAGCCGCTTCAAGACCGCGCGCAATGCCGCCAACACGAAACTGCAGGATCGTTCCTACCGGCTCAACAGCTACGGCCTGGGTTCGTATGTCGAGCTCGGTCCGTTGTTCGCCGCCAAGGTGCGCTACTCGTCCTCGCAGCGCGCACCGGAGATCAATGAGTTGTATGCGAGCAACGCGCACTACTCGGTGATGACCCAGGAAGAAGGCAACCAGAACCTCGAGCCAGAGCGCGCGAAAAACCTGGAGCTGACCGGCCTGTTCCATATCGGAGGGTTCGAACTGTCGGCCACCGCGTATCGGATGAAGTACGAGAACTATCTGTACCTGGGTTACTCGGGCGTGCAGACCGCCAACCGCCTGCCGCTGAAATACTGGAAGCAGACCGACACCACGGTGAAGGGCTTCGAGATCGACGCATCGCAGGCCCTGGACCTTGGCCGCTATGGCACGTTGAACATCTCCGCCTTCGCCGACCTGGTGAAGAACAAGGCCGATCACCCCGATTCGCTGCGTGCCCACAACGACGGCGAGTACCTGCCGAACATGCCGACCAACCGCTACGGCGCCAATCTGCAGTGGCAACGCGAGGGTTGGAAGGCGCAGCTGTCCAGCACCTACTACGACACGCAGAAGTACCTCGGCCGCAACGTCAGCGAGGAAGTGCCACTGGATGCCTTCAACCTGGTCGACCTGCAGGTCAGCCGTGAGCTGCCGGTACGCAACAGCTACATCGCCGGCATGGAGGTGTTCATCAACGGCAGCAATCTGCTCAATGAAGAAGCACGCCCGCACAACTCGCCGTTGAAGTACATCGCGCCGTTGCCGGGGCGTGGTTTCCAGGTGGGGGTGACGGTGAGGCTCTGACGGTCAACCGATGGCGCCGCCCGCGGTTCGATGAACTGCGGGCTCGGCGTAGTGGCGGCAACGTTGCGCTTCAAACCCGGTCTGATCCACCATCAGCAGAAAATGGAGATGGGAATGAACTGGATGCGCCCCCTGTCACTTGGCCTGTTGCTGTGCCTGTCATCCGGCGCCAACGCGGCCTCCGCCATCGTCTACGACGACGATGGCCGCTACGGCTACGCCATGAACCACAGCACGCTGTCGGCTGCGATGCAGCGCGCACTGCAGCACTGCGCCGTTCGGTCCCGCAACTGCGCGCAGACTGCCACGACC
Organism: Stenotrophomonas sp. 22692; assembly: GCF_052045015.1. NCBI lineage: Bacteria > Pseudomonadati > Pseudomonadota > Gammaproteobacteria > Lysobacterales > Lysobacteraceae > Stenotrophomonas > Stenotrophomonas sp. 22692. The sequence continues at coordinate 154,846 of NZ_JBQEMR010000004.1, read as the reverse complement.
ACCGCGGTGGGATATTCGGCGATCGCTACCGGCACCGTCGCCATGGGCTTTGCACTTGGGGAAAAGACGGCGGACGCCGCACAACGCAAAGCGGAAAGAATGTGCAGGCAACGTGCCAATGACTGCACACTGGCAATTCTCTGGCGCGAAACGCCAAGCGGCATTGCGCCGCCCGCTCATCCGGGTCATGCGGTGCCGGAGCCCAGGCTCTATTCCTCGCCCGAAGTCGGGCAGGACGCGGCTGGCACCACCCACTAGGCCTGCACAACGCCCGTGCGGCGCGGCCGTGTGTTACCGCGTTGAACAAAGAAAAACGCCTGCAGATCGAGGATCTGCAGGCGCTTCTTTGTATCTGGCGGAGTGAGAGGGATTCGAACCCTCGATAGAGCTTTTGACCCTATACTCCCTTAGCAGGGGAGCCCCTTCGGCCACTCGGGCATCACTCCGGGGTTTTCTCCGCGTCTGGTGCGTTGCACCTCAGCGGGGCGTGAATCATAACGTTAATCGAGTGCGAAGGTAAAGCGTTATTCGGCAGAATTTTCGCTACCGGTGCCACCGGCTTCATCACCACGCTGGATGCGCTGATAGATCTCTTCGCGATGCACAGCGACGTCCTTCGGCGCGGTGATGCCGATACGCACCTGGTTACCCTTGACGCCAAGCACGGTGACGCTCACCGAGTCACCGATCATCAGGGTTTCGCCGACGCGGCGAGTCAGGATCAACATTTTTGTAAGTCTCCATGGAACCGTGTGGAAGGGTATCCCCCACCGGCTTGACGCTCCGTCAAGAAGCGCTACCACGACAAAGGGAAAAGATTCGCAATGGTACCGTCAGCCGTCCCGCTCCTACAAGGAGGGGGACGGCCAGGTTCATCACAGGCGGGGGCTGACCCATTCGACGACTGCAGCCAGCGCAGTGGCAAGGGCGGGCCCGTCCTCGCCACCACCCTGGGCGAGGTCCGGGCGTCCGCCGCCCTTGCCCCCGATCTGACTGGCGATATGGGACAACAGTTCCCCGGCCTTGACCTTGCCCATTGCACTGCCGTTCACACCCGCAACCAGGGCAGCCTTGCCGTCCTGGGCACCGGCCAGCACGATCACCGCATCGCCCAGCTGCTGCTTCAGGCGGTCCATGGCGTCACGCAGGGCCTTGGCATCGAAGCCCTCCAGGCGGGCAGCCAGCACCTTCACGCCGGCAACCTCGACAGCCTGGCCGGACAGGTCAGCCGTGGCACCGGCGGCGACCTTGGCCTTCACGGCCTCCAGCTCGCGCTCCAGCAGCTTCTGGCGCTGGCCAAGGGCACGGATCTTCTCGACCACGTCGGCAGCGCTGCCACCGAGCAGGTCGGCGGCCTCGGCCAGGCGGGCCTCTTCGGCGTCCACGTAGTCCAGGGCGCCCTGGCCGGTGACCGCTTCGATACGGCGTACGCCGGCGGAAACACCGCCCTCGGAGGTGATCTTGAACAGGCCGATGTCGCCGGTGCGGTTGACGTGGGTACCGCCGCACAGCTCGGTGGAGTAATCACCCATCTTCAGCACGCGCACGTGCTCACCGTACTTTTCGCCGAACAGGGCCATGGCGCCGAAGTCCAGCGCTTCCTGCATGCCCATGTTGTGCACTTCGGCAGCGTTGTTCGCGCGCACCTGCTGGTTGACCTTGCGCTCGATCACAGCCAGCTCTTCCGCGCTGATCGGCTGGAAGTGCGAGAAGTCGAAACGCAGGCGGTCCGGAGCGACCAGCGAGCCCTTCTGCTGCACGTGGGTGCCCAGCACTTCGCGCAGGGCGGCATGCAGCAGATGGGTGGCCGAGTGGTTGAGGATGGTGGCGCCGCGGCGCTCGCCATCGACCTGGCCGTACAGCACGTCGCCGACCTTCAGGCCGCCGTCGGACAGGGTGCCGACGTGGCCATGGAACTGGCCGGCGAACTTCTGGGTATCGTCCACCGCCAGGCGCACTCCGTTGCCGGTGAGCACGCCGGTGTCGCCGACCTGGCCACCGGATTCGGCGTAGAACGGGGTCTGGTCGGTGATCACGATGACTGCGTCACCGGCATCGGCCGACTGCACCGGACGACCGTCCTTCAGCACGGCCAGCACGGTCAGGCCGTCGGCCTGCAGGCGGTCGTAGCCGAGGAACCGGGTCGGGCTCAGGGTCGCCACCAGCTCGGCCGGCAGGGTCACGCCGCCACCGAACTTGCCGGCCGCACGTGCGGTTTCGCGCTGCTGTTCCATCGCAGCATCGAAGCCGGCGATGTCGACGGTCAGGTCGCGCTCGCGGGCGATGTCCTGGGTCAGGTCGAGCGGGAAGCCATAGGTGTCGTACAGGCGGAAGGCGTCAACGCCCGGGATCACGCCATTGCTGGCCTTGCCCGCGACGTCTTCGAAGATCTTCATGCCGGCGTCGAGGGTTTCAGCGAAACGCTCCTCCTCGGCCTGCAACGCACGGGTGACGGTGTCAACCGCTGCCGGCAGTTCCGGATAGGCCTCGCCCATCTGCTCGACCAGGGTCGGCACCAGCTTGCTGAAGAACGGCTGGCGCACACCCAGCATCCAGCCATGGCGCAGGGCGCGGCGGATGATACGGCGCAGCACATAGCCACGGCCTTCGTTGGAGGGCAGCACGCCATCGACGATCAGGAACGAACAGGCACGGATGTGATCGGCGATCACACGCAGCGACTTGTTTTCCAGGTCGGCGGTGCCGGTCAGCTCGGAGGCCTTGCGGATCAGGGCCTGGAACAGGTCGATCTCGTAATTGGTGTGCACGTGCTGCAGGATCGCCGCCAGGCGCTCCAGGCCCATGCCGGTATCCACGCACGGGGCCGGCAGCGGCACCAGGGTGCCGTCGGGCTGGCGGTCGAACTGCATGAACACCAGGTTCCAGATCTCGATGAAGCGGTCACCGTCTTCATCCGGAGAACCCGGGGGGCCACCGGCGATATGGTCGCCGTGGTCGTAGAAGATCTCGGTGCACGGGCCACAGGGGCCGGTGTCGGCCATCTGCCAGAAGTTGTCCGAAGCGAACGGCGCGCCCTTGTTGTCACCGATGCGCACGATGCGCGCTTCCGGAATGCCGACCATGTCGCGCCACAGTTCGTAGGCTTCGTCATCGGTCTGGTAGACGGTGACCAGCAGGCGCTCGGCCGGCAGCTTCCAGACCTGGGTCAGCAGTTCCCAGGCCCAGGCGATCGCGTCCTTCTTGAAGTAGTCGCCGAAGGACCAGTTACCCAGCATTTCGAAGAAGGTGTGGTGGCGTGCGGTGTAGCCGACCTGGTCGAGGTCGTTGTGCTTGCCGCCCGCGCGCAGGCAGCGCTGGACGTCGGCCGCGCGCACATAGCTGCGCTTCTCCGCACCAAGGAACACGTCCTTGAACTGCACCATGCCGGAGTTGGTGAACAGCAGGGTCGGATCATTGCCCGGCACCAGCGGCGCCGACGGCACGATGGTGTGGCCTTTGCCCTTGAAGAATTCAAGGAAGTCGCTGCGGATCTGGGAAGTCGTGAATTTGGCGGATGCGTTCATTGGGGGGCTGGCAGTCTGCGGGCCGGCGGGCCCGGACCACCGGCCGCATTGGCCAGGGTCGCGAGGGACCGCCGAAAACCTAAAGGGTATCAGGCCCGGCGCCGCCAGTCTCAGTCATCCGGGTCGTAGCGGGTCGCGCGGCGGATGCTGTCGCCGTCGAAGCCGCGTCGGGCCAGCAGATCGGCGGCCTTGCGCCGCTGCGTCAGGTCCTGCGGGCCGGCCTCGCCAAAGCGTCGGCGGACCAGGTCACGGGCGTTTTCCTGCCAGTCGCCTTCGTAGCTGTCCATCGCCGCGGCAATCGCGGCACTATCCAGGCCGTGGGTCCCCAGCTCGGCGCGGACATGGATCGGCCCATAGCCGGTGTTGGCACGCATCCGCACCAGATTCTCGGCAAAACGGGTGTCGTCCTGCCAGCCGGCCTCGGTGAGCTTGGCGACAGCCGCCTGCGCCGCATCGTCTTCGATGCCGCGTGCGGTCAGCTTGCGGGTGAGTTCCTTGCGCGAGTGCTCGCGGCGTACCAGCAGGCCCAGCGCCCGTTGCACGGGGGTCTGCTCACGCGGCCGGCGTTTGCGACCGTTGGGAATGTCGTCGGCGTCGGACATGCGTACTCCAAGGGTGGCGCCATCCGTGGCGCCCAGCCCATCCCTGGGCGATTCGAACCTGCGGGACAGGGCGACGTCACTGACGGCGCCGCCCTGCCCCACAGCAAGCTTTACTCGTCGTCGCCTTCGTCGTCGCCTTCCTCACGGCTGGCTTCGGTCGGCTGGAACTTCTCGCGCAGCTCGGCTTCGAGCTTCGCAGCAACTGTGGGGTTGTCGCGCAGGTAACCGCGGGCGTTGTCCTTGCCTTGGCCGATGCGTTCTTCGCCGTAGCTGTACCAGGCACCGGCCTTCTCGACCAGCTTGGCATCCACACCCATGTCGATCAGCTCGCCCTCGCGGCTGATGCCCTCGCCGTACAGGATCTCGGTGATGACCTGCTTGAACGGAGGCGCCAGCTTGTTCTTGACGACCTTGATCTTGGTCTGGTTGCCGATGATCTCGTCACCCTTCTTGATCGCGCCGATACGGCGGATGTCTAGGCGCACCGAGGCATAGAACTTCAGCGCGTTGCCGCCGGTGGTGGTTTCCGGGCTCTGGCCCGGCATCATCACACCGATCTTCATGCGCAGCTGGTTGATGAAGACCACCAGGGTGTTGGAGCGCTTGATGTTGCCGGTCAGCTTGCGCAGCGCCTGGCTCATCAGGCGGGCCTGCAGGCCCGGCAGCTGATCGCCCATCTCGCCTTCGATTTCGGCCTTCGGGGTCAGTGCGGCGACCGAGTCGATCACCAGGATATCGACCGAACCCGAGCGGACCAGCATGTCGGCGATTTCCAGCGCCTGCTCACCGGTATCCGGCTGCGACAGCAGCAGGTCGTCCACGTTCACGCCCAGCTTGGCGGCGTAGATCGGGTCCAGCGCGTGCTCGGCGTCGATGAAGGCCGCGGTGCCGCCCATCTTCTGGCATTCGGCGATGGCCTGCAGGGTCAGCGTGGTCTTGCCCGAGGATTCCGGCCCGTAGATCTCGACGACACGGCCCTTCGGCAGACCGCCGATGCCCAGTGCGATGTCGAGCATCAGCGAACCGGTCGGGATGGCTTCGACGGGCTCGACCACGCGGTCGCCCATGCGCATCACCGAGCCCTTGCCGAACTGCTTTTCGATCTGGCCCAGAGCTGCAGCGAGGGCGCGCTTCTTGTTCTCGTCCATCGGTTGGGTCCTTGCAGAGGTCGTGTCGTTGGAGGTGCTGTCTTTGGGGGTCTTCTTTGCCATGGGCTCACTTTAAGTCGGACGTATCGCACAGGCTGAGATTCTGCCCGGCGCTCTGAAAAGAATTATCGGACATCCGTACCAACCTCAGTGGAACCAGAGAATCGCCACAAAAGACCGCGGGGTAATGCGCTATGGAACGGGTCAACGGTTGGGTCGCAACAGGCCGCAATAGAGGCCTTCGATCGAGAAGTCCTGGTCCGGTTGCACCTCGATCGGCTTGTAGTCGGGGTTGCGCGGCAGCAGGCGGATACGATCCTTGGCGATCTTCAGCAGCTTGACGGTGATCTCGTCATCGATGCGGGCCACCACGATCTGCCCGGAATGGGCGTCGCGGGTGCGGTGCACGCCGATCAGGTCACCGTCGAAGATGCCCTCGTCGATCATCGAATCGCCCTGCACCTTCAGCAGGTAGTCCGGCGCTGGCGAGAAGAACACCCGGTCCAGCACCACGAAATCGTCCGAGCCGATATCGGCGCCGATCGGCAGGCCCGCCGCAACCCGGCCGAGCACCGGCAGGCGCAGCACGCTGTCGGGCAGGCCTGGCTCGGCCAGCTTCTCGACCCGCGGCGCCTGCACCAGCCGGATGCCGCGGGCCTGGCCGGGGATGCGACGGATCGCACCGGCCTGCTCCAGGGCCTCCAGGTGGTACTGGGCCGCGCGCACGCCCTTGAAGCCGAACGCACGTGCGATTTCAGTCTGCGACGGCGGTGCGCCTTCGCTCTCGATACGCTCGGCGATCAACTGCAGGATCGCCTGCTGGGTGTCGGTCAGGTCCATGATTAGTAGTATTACTACTAACTCACAGGACTGCAAGTGCCGGAGACGACACGGCGACATCTGTAGTACCGAGCCGTGCTCGGCAATGTGGCGAATGGCCGGGCTGACCTGGGCGAGAGCAGCCGAGCATGGCTCGGCTCTACAGGAATCGCTGCGGCAAGCACACTAGTTGTGCTTGCCGCTTCTCCAGATCGAGAACAGAATCCACACACCGCAGAAGGCGGCGCCGATGAAACCACACACGCCCAGCGCCAGCAGCCAGCGGCTGGAGACGCCGCCGACGCTGTGCATCACGATCGACGAGCCGATGATCAACGCGGCGGTGACGATGCCCATCACCAGCCGGTTCGCGGCCCGGTTCACCTGTTCGCCAAAGCCCTGCAGTGCGGTGGTTTCCACCTTCAGCTGCAGGCGCCCACGGCGCGCTGCCTGTACCAGCTTGCGCAGGTCGCGCGGTAATTCGCCGGCGAAGTCGACCAGGCCCAACAAGCTGCGTCGGCCACGCTTGAGCAGCGCCTTGGGGGCATAGCGCTGCAGCACCACCCGTTCCAGAAACGGGCGCGCGGCGCTGGCCATGTCGAAATCCGGGTCCAGCTGCCGCCCCATCCCTTCCAGGGTCAGGAACGCCTTGATCATCAACGCCAGGTCAGCCGGCAGGGTCAGGCTGTAGCTGCGCAGCAGCTGGGTGATGTCGCCCAGCATCAGGCCGATGCGCAGGTCCTTCAGCGGCACGCCACGGTACTGGTCGACGAACTGGCTGATGTCGTGCTGCAGCCGGTTCTCGTCCACCTCGACACCGCCGGCCCAGTCCAGCAGCACGTCGGCCACGCCCTGCGGGTCCTGCTCGACCAGCCCGTGCAGCAGCTGAGCCACCTGGAAACGCCGCACTTCCGACAAGGCGCCGACCATGCCGAAATCGATCACGCCGATGCGGCCGTCACGCAGGTAGATGATGTTGCCCGGGTGCGGGTCGGCATGGAAGCTGCCGTCCTCCAGCACCATCTTCAACACGATGTCGGCACCGCGTCGCGCCAGTTCGCGGCGGTCCAGCCCAGCCGCATCGACACCGGCCAGGTCACGCCCTGGAATGCCGTCGACGAAGTCCTGCACGTTGAGGCTTTCGCAGGTCCACTGCCAGTGCACGCGGGGAATCAGGATGTCATCACGACCATTGAAGTTGCGCGCGATGCGCTCGGCATTGCGGCATTCGGCGGCGAAATCCAACTCGCGGCGCAGCGACACGGTGAACTGCTGCACGACTTCGGCCGGGCGGTAACGTCGCAGATCCGGCAGTCGGGCCTCGACGATCTCGGCCAGGCGGGCCAGCAACCGCAGGTCGGCCTCGACCACATCGCGGATGCCGGGGCGCCGTACCTTCAGCACCACCTCGCGACCGTCATGCAGGCGCGCACGATGGGCCTGCGCCAGCGAGGCGGCCGCCATCGGGGTTTCGTCGAGGAACGCGAACACGTCCTGCGGAGACGCACCAAGATCGGCTTCGAGCTGCTCGCGGATGTCCGCATACGGCAGCGCAGGTACCGCGTTCTGCAGTTCGGACAGCTCGGCGATCCATTCCGGTGGCAGCAGGTCGACGCGCGTCGCCAGTACCTGGCCGAGCTTGACGAAGGTCGGGCCGAGATCCTGCATCGCGCTGCGCACGCGCACCGGTGCGGTCATCCGCAGCAGCTCCTGGCGGTCCTCGTTCCAGTGCAGCAGGCGCCCTGCCCGCTCCAGCGTGGTGGCCAGGCCGATGCGCCGCACCACGTCGCCGAAGCCATAGCGGATCAGGACAACGGCGATTTCCTGCAGTCGGCCCAGGTCACGGACCGTGCCCAGCGTTTCCCACATCATGCGTGCTCCGGACGATTACCGGAGCAGCATGTCACAGCTGGGCGTCGATGCCGCGCAATGCCGCCGCCACGGTTTGCCGGCGGATGGCTTCGCGGTCGCCATCGAACTGGAACAGCTCGGCGCGGGCATAGCCGCCACGGCGCTTCCAGCCGATCCAGACACTGCCCACCGGCTTGTCCGGGCTGCCGCCGCCGGGGCCGGCGATACCGGTCACCGCCACCGCGATGCCGGCACCAGAATTGACCAGCGCGCCGGAGACCATTTCCAGCACGGTTTCGCGGCTGACCGCGCCGAACTGCTCCAGGGTCTGCGCGCGTACGCCCAGCAGGCGCTGCTTGGCCTCGTAGCTGTAGACCACCATGCCGCAGTCGAAGAACGCCGAGGAACCGGCAATGTCGGTCATGCACTTGGCGATCCAGCCACCACTGCAGCTTTCAGCGGTCACCAGCTGCAGCGAGGCCTGCTGCAGGCGCTGCCCGAGCGCGGCGGACTGGGCGTTGAGTTCAGCGTCGGTGGGGATGGACATCGGCATGACGGTGGGATGAAGAGCCTGCACGTTGTACCGCAGATGACAGGCTGATGTCGCGCGCCGCCGCGATAGCAGTCGCCGAGCATGGCCCGGCGCTGCCTCACCACTCCGGCAGCTTCTCCGGCAGCAGCGCCCGGATCGGTGCGCCGTCGGCACTGGCGGCCAGCTTTTCGGCTTCGGCGATCGGCAGGTCGACCTGCAGCAGCCAGCCTTCCTCGTCGGCCTGCTCACTGCGGATCACTTCCAGCTGGTGCAGGCGCGCGCGCAGGCGGCCCGCATCCGGCGGCAGGCGCAGTTCGCCGGTGACGTGCTGCAGTCCCAAGCGCTTGCCCAGCACCGCCTGCAGCAGGTCCAGGCCCTGCCCGTCACGCGCGGAAATCCACACCCGCTCGCGGCGCGACTCGTCCGGGATACCGTCCTGGCCGTCGTGACGGACGTCGGCGCCTTCAATGCGGTCGATCTTGTTGAACACCAGCAACTGCGGCAGATCACCGGCACCGACTGCGGTCAGTACCTCGTCCACCTGGGCGATGCGCTCCTCACGGTGCGGATCGGCGGCGTCGACCACGTGCAGCAGGAAATCGGCCTCGCGTGCCTCCGACAGCGTCGAGCGGAACGCGGCGACCAGGTCATGCGGCAGGTCGCGGACGAAACCAACGGTGTCGGCCAGCACCACGTTGCCACCCGGCACCGCAATGCGGCGCACGGTCGGATCCAGCGTGGCGAACAGCTGGTCGGCGGCATAGGCCTCGGCGCCGGTCATGGCGTTGAACAGGGTCGACTTGCCAGCGTTGGTGTAGCCCACCAGGGCCACGCGCGGCAGCTCGCTGCGCACACGCGCACGGCGCATCTGGGTACGCTGCACCTCGACCTTTTCCAGGCGCTTCTGCAGCTGCTCGACCCGCTTCTGCAGCAGGCGCCGGTCGGTTTCCAACTGGGTTTCACCCGGGCCGCGCAGGCCGATCGAACCGCCGCGCTGGCGCTCCAGGTGGGTCCAGCCGCGCACCAGCCGCGTGGCCAGGTGACGCAGCTGCGCCAGCTCGACCTGCAGCTTGCCCTCGTGGCTGTGCGCACGCTGGGCAAAGATGTCCAGGATCAAGCCGGTACGGTCGATCACCCGGCGCTCCAGGAACCGTTCCAGGTTGCGCTCCTGGCCCGGGCTCAACGCATGGTTGACCAGGACCAGGTCGGCACCACTGGCGTCGGCCGCCGCCTTGATCTCGTCCAGCTTGCCGCTGCCGATCAGGGTCGACGGATTCGGACGGTCCAGGCGCGCGGTGATCGTCGCGGCAATGCTGGCCCCAGCCGAGCGGGCCAGATCACCGAATTCTTCCAGCACATCGTCTTCCAGCTTGCCGAAATGGGGCTGGATCAACAGGGCGTGTTCGCCCTTTTTCGAGCGGTCAAACATTCACCGCTCCGGTATTACTCGTCTGCTTCATCACCTGCCTGACCACCTTCACCCGACTGCACGTAACCACCGCCCGGACCGACCTTCACGTTGCGTGCCGGAACGACCGTGGAAATGGCGTGCTTGTAGACCATCTGACTGACCGTGTTGCGCAGCAGGACCACGAACTGGTCGAACGACTCGATTGTGCCCTGCAGTTTGATGCCGTTGACCAGGTACACCGAAACCGGCACGCGTTCGCGCCGCAGTGCGTTCAAGAAAGGATCCTGCAGCGATTGCCCCTTGGACATTGCACACTCCTGATTATTGTTCTTATTGGGTTGCCGACGGTTGCCACGGCCCCCGAGCCGCCCGCCGACCGATGATGTTACACGGCTGGCGGGGGTTCAGCGTGCGACGAAGGTCGACACCGCGCCGGCCAGGCGCTCCCTGTCCATATGGGGGTCGAACCAGCGCGCATCAAGCTCGCCACGCAGCCAGGTCAGCTGGCGCTTGGCCAGCTGGCGGGTGGCGAAGATCGCCTTGTCACGGAAACGGGCGGCATCGCCCTCGCCGTCGAGGTATTCCCAGGCTTGGCGATAGCCGACCGCACGCACCGCCGGCAGGTCCAGCGGCGCCGTCACGGCGGCCATTTCCGGCATTGCACGCAGTGCCCGCACCTCGTCCAGGAAGCCCTGCGCCAGCATGGCGTCGAAGCGGGCCTCGATGCGCTGGTGCAGGACGGCGCGGTCACGCGGGGCCAGGATCAGTTTGAGGGTGCGTACCGGCAACGGCGCCACGCCCGGCCGACGCTGCCATTCGGTGATGGGGGTACCGGTCAGGCGGTAGACTTCCAGCGCCCGCTGGATGCGTTGCGGGTCGGTGGCATGGATGCGCGCGGCCGCTGCCGGATCGACCTCGGCCAGCTCCGCATGCAGTGCCGCCCAACCACGCTCGGCCGCCTCGGCGCTGAGCGCCTCGCGCATTACCGGGTCAGCCTCCGGCATCGGCGACAGGCCCTGCAGCAGGGCCCGGAAGTACAGCCCCGTACCACCTGCCAGGATCGGCGTTTTGCCACGCGCCACGATGTCGGCCACGACCCGGCTGGCATCGGCCGCGAACTCGGCCGCCGAATAGGTCTGCCACGGATCGCGCAGGTCCAGCAGATGATGCGGCGCCTGCGCACGCTCGGCGGCGTCGGGCTTGGCCGAACCAATATCCAGATACCGGTAGACCAGCGCCGAATCGACGCTGACGATCTCGCCGTCCAGTTGCCGCGCCAGGGCGATCGCCGTGGCGGTCTTGCCACTGGCAGTCGGCCCCATCACGGCGATCGCCAGCGGCCGCCGGTCGATGCCCATCAGTCTTCGTCCGGCCAGCGGATCGACGGCGTGGCATCGGCACGCGGCGTCGGCACGGCGTCGACGGCCTGCCAGATCTTCAGCGCATCAACGGTGGCTGCCACGTCATGCACGCGCACGATTCGCGCACCGCGCTGGACCGCGATCAGATGCGCCGCCACCGAGGCAGCCACCCGTTCGGATGGCGTGTCGCGGCCGGTCAGTTCGCCCAGGCTGCGTTTGCGCGACAGGCCAGCCAACATCGGCACGCCCAGTTCCAGGAAGCGTTCCGAGCGCGCCAGCAGGGTCATGTTGTGGGCAGTGGTTTTGCCGAAACCGAAACCGAGATCGATCAACAGGTTCTTCTTCGCAATGCCCGCCATCTCGGCAGCGAACAGGCGCTGGACCAGGAAGCCGTGCACCTCGGCGACCACGTCGTCGTAATGTGGATCGGCCTGCATGTGGCCTGGCTCGCCCTGCATGTGCATCAGCACCACCGGCACGCCGGTTGCAGCGGCGGCGTCCAGCGCCCCGTCCTGACGCAGGCCGAAGATGTCGTTGATCATGCCGGCGCCAGCGGCCACCGCCGCGCGCATCACCTCCGGCTTGAAGGTGTCGATGCTGATCGGCACCTGGGTGCGGGCGGCCAGCTGCTCGATCACCGGAATCACCCGGCGCAGCTCATCCTCGATCGACACCGGCGCAGCGCCCGGGCGGGTCGATTCGCCGCCGATGTCGAGCAGGTCGGCGCCCTCCTCGACCAGCTTCAGACCGTGGGCGACGGCCGCCTCGGTGGTGTCGTGCGCGCCGCCATCGGAGAACGAGTCCGGGGTGACGTTGACGATGCCCATGACCTGGGCACGGTCGAGGCGCAGGATGCGGCCGGCGCAGTCGAGCTGGGGCGAGGTATCGAACATGGGCAATCCTGCTGGGACAACGAAAGGTAGTTTAGTTCGGCAGGGCGGCGCCCTGCACCCGCCGAGGCAACGGCCACAGCAAAAGCCCAAGCAACAGCAGAAGCTGGTTTCCTGAGGGTAGGCGGGGTGGGTCCGGCTGCGGGAGACGCCGTGAACCCGTCCATGGGGGCTTGGCCGCGGCATCCATGCCGCGGACACTCCCGCAACCGGACCCACCCCGCCTTCGACAGTCTTCCGCGATCTTCAGTAGATCCACGCCATGCGTGGATGCTCTTCGTTCAATTCTCGAGAAATTCGAATTCGATGGAGATTGATCCACGCATGGCGTGGATCTACCGTGTCGACCAAGGTCGACACCCACCAACAGCAGCAGAAATCTGTCAGAGGTGGGGCGGTGTCGGAGGGCGGGGTGTCAGCCGCATGGATGCGGCTGCCAAGCCCCCATGGACGGGTTCACGGCGTCCCCGCCCTCCGACACCGCCCCGCCAAACCACGGAATGTTGCTGTTGCTGTTGCTGTTGCTGCTGAGGTTGCCGGCCAGCGGCCGGCACTACCGCGGGTGCAGGGCGCAGCCCTGCCGATACCCCTCAACGGCGGCGGCGCTTGCGATCCACGTACAGGGTCCTGGCGATGCTCAGCACGATGCCAACGGCGATACCCACCCCACAGCCCAGCAGCAGGTTGTCTGCGCCAAGGCCCACACCCACGCCGACCACGGTGGCGATGACCATTTCGGCGGTGTGGGAAATCGGTTCGGGCTTCGGGGCGGACATGCGGGCTCCAGCGTCAGTTCGGTTCTTCGGAATGGGCCGGTAGCCCGGAAACGACGAAGCCGGGTTGCCCCGGCCTCGTCTGGTGTCACGCGTAGCGGGCCGTCAGTGCGATTCGGCCGGGCCCGCGATCGGCGGCAGCGGGCGGGCGTCGCCGCCCTTGTCGTTGCCACCATCCTTGTTCGACTTGCTCCAGCCGGCCGGCGGCGGCGGATCGCGGCCTTCCATGATGGCGTCGATCTGCGGCGCGTCGATGGTCTCGTACTGCAGCAGCAGCTGGGACATCGCGTGCAACTTGTCCAGGTTGGCCGTCATCAGCTCGGTGGTGCGCGCGTAAGCCTCGTCGAGGATGTTGCGCACTTCCTCATCGATGCGGCGCGCGGTGTCGTTGGACACGCTCTTGTGCTGGGTGACCGAACGGCCCAGGAACACCTCGTCATCCTCTTCGCCATAGGCGATCGGGCCGAGCTGGTCGGACAGGCCCCACTTGGTGACCATGTTGCGAGCCATCTTGGTGGCGCGTTCGATGTCGTTGGAGGCGCCCGTGGTGACCTTGTCGGCACCGAAGATCAGCTCCTCCGCCACACGACCACCGTACAGCGAGCACAGCTGCGACTTGATCGCCACGCGGTTCATCGAATACTTGTCGCCTTCCGGCAGGTACATGGTCACGCCCAGCGCACGGCCGCGCGGGATGATCGTGACCTTGTAGACCGGGTCGTGCTCAGGCACCAGGCGGCCGACGATGGCGTGGCCGGCTTCGTGGTAGGCGGTCAGGGTCTTCTCTTCTTCGCTCATGGCCATCGAGCGGCGCTCGGCACCCATCAGGATCTTGTCGCGCGCACGGTCGAAGTGGTCCATGCGGACTTCCTTCTCGTTGCCACGTGCGGCGAACAGGGCCGCCTCGTTGCACAGGTTGGCCAGGTCGGCACCGGAGAAGCCCGGGGTACCCCGCGCGATCACCATCGGCTCGACATCGTCGGCCAGGGGCAGCTTGCGCATGTGGACCTTCAGGATGTGCTCGCGGCCCTTCACGTCCGGCAGGCCGACCACGACCTGGCGGTCGAAACGGCCCGGGCGCAGCAGCGCCGGGTCCAGCACGTCCGGACGGTTGGTCGCGGCGATCACGATCACGCCTTCGCCGCCTTCAAACCCGTCCATCTCGACCAGCAGCTGGTTCAGGGTCTGCTCGCGCTCGTCGTGACCGCCGCCCAGGCCGGCGCCACGGTGGCGACCGACGGCGTCGATTTCGTCGATGAAGATGATGCACGGCGCGTGCTTCTTGGCCTGCTCGAACATGTCGCGCACGCGGCTGGCGCCGACGCCGACGAACATTTCAACGAAGTCCGAACCGGAGATCGAGAAGAACGGCACCTTGGCTTCGCCGGCGATGGCCTTGGCCAGCAGCGTCTTGCCGGTACCCGGCGGGCCCACCATCAGCACGCCGCGCGGAATCTTGCCGCCCAGCTTGGTGAACTTGGACGGGTCGCGCAGGAAGTCGACCAGTTCACCCACTTCTTCCTTGGCCTCGTCGCAGCCGGCGACGTCGGCGAAGGTGACCTTGATCTGGTCTTCGCCCTGCAGCTTGGCGCGCGACTTGCCGAAGGACATCGCGCCCTTGGCACCGCCGCCACCGCCCTGCATCTGGCGCATGATGAACAACCAGAAGCCGATGATCAGGATGACCGGCAGGAAATTCATCAGGATCGCGCCGAGGGAAATGCCGCTGGACGGCTCCTCCTGCACGATCTCCACGTTCTTGGTGCGCAGCACGTTGATCAGGTCACGATCGAACGGCGCGGTGATGGTGGACGACTGCCCACCGCGGGTGGTGTAGGTCAGCTGGCTGGTGCCGCCGCGCATGTCGCCGCCGAAGGCGACCTTCTGCACGTTGCCGCTGTCCACCTGGTCCAGGAACTGCGAATACGACGCGCCCTGCGCCCCGGCCCCGGAGGACTTGGGCGAGAAGCTCTGGAAGACCACCATCAGCACGACGGCGACGACCACCCATAGCAGGAGGTTCTTGGTCAAGTCGTTCATCCTCATTGGCTCCGGTGTTCCTCTCAGTGCTGGCGTTGCGTTGGGGTCGAACTTGCGTACGTTGCGAGCTTACTTCATGTGGGCGCGTTTTCCCTGACCCAAGGCATACACCTCGGGAGAGCGCTTGCGCGAGGCCTCCGGCTTGCGGATGGAGACTTTGTCGTACCGGCGGCGCATGTCGCGCACGTAGTCGTCAAAGCCCTCGCCCTGGAACAGCTTGATCAGGAATGCCCCACCGGTTTTCAGGTGGTTGTCGGCAAAATCCAGGGCCAGCTCCGCCAGGTGCATCATCCGCGGCTGGTCGACCGCGCCCACACCACTCTTATTGGGGGCCATGTCCGACAGCACAAGGTCTACCGGCTGATCCCCGAGCATGGCTTCAAACTGTGATAGAACGGCTTCTTCCCTGAAGTCACCATGAAGGAACTCGACGCCGGCCAGCGGCGGCATGTCCAGGATGTCCAGGGCCAGCACGCGGCCGGTGTCGCCGATCTGTCTCCGAACCTGCTGAGACCAGCCGCCCGGGGCCGCGCCGAGGTCGACCACCACCATGTGCGGCTTCAGCAACCGGTCACGTTCCAGCAGCTCTTCGAGCTTGTAGGCGGCGCGCGAACGCATGCCTTCGGCCTGGGCCTTCTTCACGAAGGGGTCGGAGAAGTGTTCCTTGAGCCAGCGCTGGCTGCTTTTGCTGCGGGTAGCCATTGAAAATAGGGGCTGATGGGGTCCTCATGATACCCTGATCGCCCCATTCAACCGTGTTTTCCTGCATGTCCATCGCCCTGACCGCTTCCCAGACCCGTTTCCTGCGCGGCCAAGCCCACGACCTGAAGGCCCTGCTGCAGACCGGCGGCAAGGGTGTGACCCCGGCCTTCATCGCTGAGCTGAACGAAGTGCTGGAGCGCCACGAGCTGGTCAAGGTGAAGGTCGCTGCCGAAGACCGCGACGCCCGTGACGTGATGATCGGCGAGATCGTCGAAGCCACCGAAAGCGCGCTGGTGCAGCGCATCGGCCACGTCGCCGTGCTGTACCGCCCGAGCAAGGAACAGCGACAGATCGTGCTGCCGCGCGGCTGATCGCCCTACTGCCATGCAGCTGAACCACGAACCGCCGGATTACGCCTACAGCCTGCGCGCCGCCGATGGCCGCTCGGCCCGGGTCAACGAACTGGTGCTGGGCAGCAGCTTCTTCCTGACCCCGGACCAGCTGGTCGAGCGCTGGCCGGTGAAGCAGGCCACCGAACTGCAGCTGGGCGACCTGGAGCCGATCCTGGCGCTGAACCCGGCGCTGATCGTGCTCGGCACCGGTGACCGCCAGGTGTTCCCGCCGGCGGTGGTGATGGCCGCCTGCCTGTCACGCGGCATCGGCCTGGAAGTGATGAACAATCCGGCCGCCGCACGCACCTTCAACATCCTGGCCGGCGAAGGCCGCAAGGTCGCCGCCGCCTTCATTCTCGAAGGCTGACGTGGCGTCGCCGGGCATGGCCCGGCAGTGCCCTGGATCACACGTACTCTGTAGCGCCCGAGCCCATGCTCGGGCGGCGCCGCGTCGCGGCGCGAAAAGCCGCCGGGCGTGACCCGGCGCTACCCGATCACACGGTGATCAGCGTGCCGGCAAATACTGCTGCGGGTCGACCGGCTTGCCGTTGTAACGAATCTCGAAGTGGACCATGTCGCGGTTCGCACCGGTACGGCCCATTTCCGCAATCTGCTCACCGGCCTTCACGCTCTGGCCTTCGTTCACCAGCCGCTTGCGGTTGTGGCCATAGGCCGACAGCCACTGGTCACTGTGCTTGATGATGATCAGTTCACCGTAGCCGACCAGGCCGGCGCCGGAATACACCACCACGCCATTGGCGGTGGCCTTGACCGCCTGGCCGCTGGTGCCGGCGATGTCCACGCCCTGCTTGGTCGCATCACCGGCCACGTAGCGGCCGACGATCGCGCCATCGGCTGGCCAGCGCCAGGCGATGTTGCTCTTGACCGGCCCGACCGGCGCCGGGGCCGGCGCGGTGCTGCCGCCACTGCTGCCAGCCGAACGCGGCGGGGTGACCACCGTGGTCGGCGCACGGCCGCTGGTGGCCCCCTGCGGATAAAGGCGGATCACCTGGCCGGGGTAGATGGTCGACGGGTTGTCCAGACGATTCCAGGCAATCAGGTCGGCCGGGGTGATGTCATGGATGCGGGCCAGCGCATAGATGGTATCGCCCTTGCGCACCACCACGGTCTGCCCGGGCTTGGGCACCGAGGTCTTCGGCGTGGTCACGCCACCAGTGCTGCCGCCGCCCGGGCGGACCACGGTGGCGGTGCCGCAGGCGGCCAGGGTGGAAACCAGCAACGCCAGCGCGCCGATGCGCACTCCCTTGCTCAGACGATCAGGACTCATGCGAACTTCGACCTCCATACAAGCCAGGCGATCAGCACCACCACCAACGCGGTGGCGATCCAGCCCAGCGGTTCAATCCAGCGACGCAGTGCCGCTTCGGCACGCGCACCACCGATACGGATGACCGCAGCCAGCACAAACACGCGCTTGCCGCGACCGATCAGCATGCTCAGCAGGTACTGCGGCATCGGTACGCCGACGATACCCGATGCCCACGTGAAGACCTTCATCGGGATGGGCATGAATCCGCCCAGCACCAGGAAGGTGAACACCGCCCAGGGCGACTCGGCCATCTTCGCCTGCACGGTGATGATGCCCTGCTCGATCGCCGGCAGCATGCCCAGCGCTTCGAACAGCGGCTTGATCGCCTCGAAGGCGTAATGACCCAGTGCATAGCCAACCAGCGCGCCGACCATCGAGCCGGCCAGGCTGAGGGTGGCGAACCACCAGCCGCGCTTGGGCTGGGCCACGCACATCGGCGCCAGCATCACCTCCGGCATCACCGGGAAAATGATCGCCTCGAAGAAGCTCAACACCGTCAGGTAAGTCGGCGCGCGTTCGTGCGCCGCCCACTTCATCGCCCGCTCGTACAGCGGCCCGAAAATCTTCATGCAACCCTGCTCCGTGGATTAGTCGAGCATGCCAGACAGCAGCGGCACGAACGTGACCGGCGCCAGCACGTGTTGTTCGATGCTGCCGTCGGCCTTGCGGTCGAGCTGTACCAGCGACTGCGCTCCGGGGCCACCGACCGGCGCCACCAGGCGGCCGCCCTCGGCCAGCTGCTCGATCAGGGCGTCGACCAGTGCCGGCGCCGCCGCAGTGACCACGATGGCATCGAACGGACCGTGCTCGGCCCAACCGACGCGGCCGTCGTCATGCTTGGTGCGGATGTTCATGCCCAGCGCACGGAAGCGCTTGCGGGCCTGGCGCAGCAGATCACCGATGCGCTCCACGGTGTAGACCTCCAGGCCCAGCGCACCGAGGATGGCGGCCTGGTAACCGGAACCGGTGCCGACTTCCAGCACCCGCTTCGGCGCGACCTGGAGCACCGCCTCGGTCATCCGCGCGACCACCCAGGGTTGCGAGATGGTCTGGCCGTGGCCGATCGGCAGCGCGGTGTCTTCATACGCGCGCGAGGCCAGTGCCTCGTCGATGAACAGATGGCGCGGCACCACCCGGATCGCGTTCAAGGTCGGCTCGTCGACGATACCGGCTTCGCGCAGGCGATCGACCAGGCGGTCACGCACGCGCTGCGAGGTCATGCCGATACCGACGGCTTCCGGTTGCAGGCGCAGGCGTGGGCTCATGCCGGCTGGTCCAGCGCCGCACTGAGGCCGCCAACCCAGCTGGCCACCTTCTCCAGTGCCTGGTAGCGGGTCAGGTCGACCTGGATCGGGGTGATGGAGATGTGGCCGGTGCGCACCGCATGGAAGTCGGTGCCGGGACCGGAGTCCTGCTCACGACCAGCCGGGCCGATCCAGTACACCTCGTTGCCGCGCGGGTCCTTCTGCGCGATGCAGCCTTCTGCACGATGGCGGTTGCCGAGGCGGGTGACCTCGAAGCCCTTGACCTCGCTCCACGGCAGATCCGGCACGTTGACGTTGAGGATGGTGTCAGCCGGCAACGGATCGGCCTTGAGCCGGGCGACGATCTCCACCGCGGCGCGCGCAGCAGTCTCGAAGTGCTTCGGATCGTGGTTGCGGGTGACCAGCGAGACCGCCACCGCCGGCAGGCCGAGGAAGCGGCCTTCCATCGCCGCCGAGACGGTGCCGGAATAGATCACGTCATCGCCGAGGTTGGCGGCGTTGTTGATGCCGGACACGACAATGTCGGGTTCGAACTCGAGCAGCCCGGTCAGCGCAAGGTGCACGCAGTCGGTCGGGGTGCCGGCCACCGAGACGGTGTAATGGTCGATGCGCTTGAGGCGGATCGGCAGGTCCAGGGTCAGCGAATTGCTGGCGCCGGAGCGATCGCGGTCGGGTGCCACCACCGTGACTTCGTGTCCGGCCTCGCGCAGCACCGAAGCAAGCATCCGGATGCCTGCGGCGTCGACGCCATCGTCGTTACTGACCAGGATTCGCATCTTCGATTTAACCGCTTGATTTTCCAAGAATTCGATTCCATCACCGTGCAGTGTGGGCGGGACCGTCGTACTCCCCTGCGGAAGCCGTCGACCCTGCAAGGGCATCGTCTATTGTGCCGCATGCGAGCCGCTGGTCCTACCCTGCCGGCGGTCACGGCCGACATCGAACCGTCATAGGCAGACCTGCGCCGGCGGTTTACCCTGTGCGCATGTCGCACCCTGAAGATGAAGATCCGGCCGCATTGTTCCGTGCAGCCATCGGCGAAGTGACGCCGCTGCGCAAGGATGCCGAGCCGGCACCGGCTGCGCCCCGGCCGAAGCCGCGCGCGCGCATGGCCGAACGTGACGAGGCCGAAGCCGCCGGCGAGTTCGCCCGGCTGCTGCGCGACAGCACGCCGCTGGAAGCCGGCGACGTGGCCAGCTATCGCCGCGACAACCTGCCACCGCGCCTGTTCCAGCGCCTCAAGCGTGGCCAGTATTCGGTGCAGGACGAGCTGGACCTGCATGGTGCCACCGCCGCGCAGGCGGAGACGCTGCTGCGCCAGTTCCTGCTGGAGGCGCATGCACACGAGTATGGCTGCGTGCGCATCATCCACGGCAAGGGCCTGCAGTCCGATGGCGGTGCGCCGGTGCTGAAGAACCTGGTTGATCGCCTGCTACGGCTGCGCAACGACGTGCTGGCCTTCCATTCGGCGCCGACCGGACAAGGCGGCACCGGCGCGGTACTGGTGCTGCTGGCACGGCGGTGAGGTAACGCATCCACGCATGGCGTGGATCTACTGTGGTGAGCGGAGGAAAGTAGATCCACGCCATGCGTGGATGCTCTTCGCCTCCGTCCCCTTTTTCTGTCAGGCCTGCGAGGCGTCTTCCACCGCGCCGAGCTCGTGCAGCACGGCGGTGGCGTAGCAGCCAGGCGGCAGCGCGAACGACAGCTCCAGTACGTCATCGGCCAGCCACTGGTGCTGCAGCAGCGCCGGACGCAGGCGCAGCGCGCGGCGCTCCTGCTTCAGGCGTGCGTCTTCCAGGCCGGCCCGCAGGGCCTTCGATTCCTCGTCGTCCAGCGCGGCCAGCTCCAGCTCGCGTGCCGCATCGGTGCTGCGCAGCTCGCCTTCGCCCCACAGCGGCGCGCTGGGATGGATGTCGAAACGCGCCAGGCGCTCGGCCAGCACGTCGGTGTACGGCTCGGGTCCGAACACACTGCGGCTGCCATCGAGCATCCACACTTCGCCCTCCAGCGGCTGATCCCAGTTGCCCTGCTCCACGCGCGCGGCCAGCACGCGGTTGAACAGCGCCGAACGCGCGGCTGACAGCAGCAGCGAACGCTGATCCTTGCGCATGCGGCGGCCACCGAACATCGCCAGTGCCGCCGGCACGTTGCCGCCGTCGCGGCCAAAGCGCTGTTCGCCGAACCAGTTCGGCAGGCCGCGCTCGGCAACCTGCTGCAGGCGTTCGCTGATCGCTGCGGCATCGCCCTGCACTTCACGCAACACCAGCTTGAAACGGTTGCCGGCCAGTGCGCCACGCTGCAGCTTGCGGTTGTGCCAAGTCGCTTCGAGCACTTCGATCTCATCACTGGCCAACTCGGCCAGGTCCGGCGCAATGCGCTTGGGCAGGTGCACGCTGAAACGCTGGGTGGTGACCGCGTGACGATCCTTCATGCCGGCGTAGCTGACCGCCATTTCCGGCAGGCCGGCCCACTTGGCCAGCACCTTGGCCACATGCACGGTGTTCGCGCCGCGCTTGCGGATGTGCAGCAGCAGGTGCTCACCTTCGCCGGTGGCTTCGAAGGCCGGCAGTTCGTCCACCTGGAAATCTTCCGGGGTGGTACGGATGCGCGCCGAGAGCAATGGCGCACCGAATGCAAGCGGCAGCGGAATCATGCGGCCACCAGCAGCACCACGGCCTGCGCGGCGATGCCTTCACCACGGCCGGTGAAGCCCAGCTTTTCCGAGGTGGTGGCCTTGACGCTGACCGCATCCAGCGGCAACTGCAGCAGTCCGCCGATGCGCTCGCGCATGGCCAGCGCATGCGGGCCGACTTTGGGTCGCTCGCAGATCACGGTGATGTCAGTGTTGCCGACACGCCAGCCACGCTCACGCAGCAGGCTGTCGCAGTGGCGCACGAAATCACTGCTGTCGGCACCCTTCCAGCGGTCGTCACTCGGCGGGAAATGCTGGCCGATGTCACCCAGCGCCAATGCGCCGAGCATCGCATCACACAGCGCATGCAAGATCACGTCGCCGTCGCTGTGGGCGAGCACGCCGCAGCTGTGCGGTACGTTCACGCCGCCCAGCATGATGTGATCGCCTTCACCGAAGGCATGGACGTCATAGCCCTGGCCGATGCGGACGGGCGGGAAAGGTGCGGTGCTCATGGATGCAACCCTTGCAGCAGGGCCGCGCGGGCAATCAGCTGGCGCGGCGGGAAAGTACGAATTCGAACCGGTCCAGATCGGCCGGGGTGGTGACCTTGAAGTTGTCCTCGCTGCCTTCCACCAGCAGCGGACGCTGGCCCTGGCGCTCCATGGCCATGGCCTCGTCGGTGACTTCAACGCCGGCGGCGGCAGCTTCGGACAGCGCGCGGCTGAGCTGGTGGCGACGGAACAGCTGCGGGGTCAGTGCGCGCCACAGGCGCTCGCGCGGCTCGGTGCCGTCGATGCCACCGTCGTCGCCTGCACGCTTGAGCGTGTCGCGCACCGGGGCGGCCAGGATCGCGCCAACCGGGTCGGCACGGCCGACTTCAAGCAGGCGGCCGAGATCGGCCAGGGACAGGTTCGGTCGCGCCGCATCGTGGACCAGCACGAACTCATCGGCGCGCACCGACTCCGGCAACGCCTGCAACCCGGCCAGCACCGAGGCTGCACGGGTCGCACCCCCGACACAGGTCAGCACCGGCTTGCCCGCCCACTCGTTCCAGCCCGGCCAGTCGGTGTCGTCCTGGCCGATCACCACCATCGCACCGGCCACGGCCGGGTGCGCCAGCAGGGCGTCCAGGGTATGGGCGAGCAGGATCTGCCCACCTGCCTGCAGGTACTGCTTGGGCAGCGGCGCACCGAAGCGGGTGCCACGGCCAGCAGCCGGAACCACGACCCAGATGGCCGCGCTCATGGCACGTCCGCCGGATGTTCGCCAGCCTGGGCAGTGACGCCTGCAGCAGGCTGCGCCGGGTGGACCGGCGCATCCTCGACCACGCGGTAGAACTTTTCGCCAGGCTTGATCATGCCCAGCTCGCTGCGCGCGCGTTCCTCGATGGCGGACTGGCCTTCCTTGAGGTCCTTCACTTCGGCAGCCAGCGCATCGTTGCGCTGCTGCAGGCCCTCATTGTCCCGCTCCTGGTTGGTGACCTGGGCTTCGAGCATCATCACTTCGCCCGAGTTGCCCGGACCGAACCAGAAGCGGTACTGCAGCCAGCCCAGCAGCAGGGCCAGCACCAGCAGCATCCAGCGCCAGTCGCGCATCGGCTCAGCGCTTCAGCGAAACGAACGCGTCACGACCGGCGTAACGCGCGCCGGCGCCGAGGGCTTCCTCGATGCGCAGCAGCTGGTTGTACTTGGCCACGCGATCGCTGCGGCACAGCGAGCCGGTCTTGATCTGGGTGGCGGTGGTGGCCACTGCGATGTCGGCGATGGTGGTGTCTTCGGTTTCGCCCGAACGGTGCGAGACCACCGCGGCATAACCGGCGCGGTCAGCCATGGCAATCGCTTCCAGGGTTTCGCTCAGGGTGCCGATCTGGTTGACCTTGATCAGGATCGCGTTGGCGGTGCCCGAGTCGATGCCCTCCTGGAAGATCTTCGGGTTGGTCACGAACAGGTCGTCACCGACCAGCTGCACCTTCTTGCCGATGCGGTCGGTCAGCAGCTTCCAGCCGGCCCAGTCGTTCTCGGCCAGGCCGTCCTCAATCGTGATGATCGGGTACTGCGCGGCCCAGTCGGCGAGGAAGTCGACGAACTGCTCGGAGGTCAGGCGCTTGTTCTCGCCGACCAGGTTGTACTTGCCATTCTCGAAGAATTCGCTGGAGGCCACGTCCAGGCCCAGCAGCACGTCTTCACCGGCGGTGTAGCCGGCCTTGCCGATCGCTTCAAGGATGGTGTCCAGCGCTTCGACGTTGCTGCGGAAGTCCGGTGCGAAGCCGCCTTCGTCGCCGACCGCCGTGCTCAGGCCGTGGCCCTTCAGCACCGACTTCAGCGAATGGAAGATCTCGGTACCGGCGCGCAGCGCTTCGGAGAACGAGGTGAAGCCGACCGGCAGCACCATGAACTCCTGGAAGTCGACGTTGTTGTCGGCATGCGCGCCGCCGTTGATGATGTTCATCATCGGCACCGGCAGCGACGGGGTCACGCCGGTCTTGGCGGCCAGGTACTGCCACAGCGCCTGCTTGCTTGATGCGGCAGCGGCGTGCGCGGCGGCCATCGAAACACCCAGCAGTGCGTTGGCGCCGAGGCGGCCCTTGTTCTCGGTGCCATCCAGATCGATCAGGCGACGGTCGAGGCCGGCCTGGTCGGTGGCCTCGAAGCCCTTCAGTGCGGCGGCAATCGTGGTGTTGACGTTGTCGACGGCCTTGCGCACGCCCTTGCCCAGGTAACGGGTCTTGTCGCCGTCACGCAGCTCGACCGCTTCCTTGGTGCCGGTCGAGGCGCCGGAGGGAACCGCGGCACGACCGAACGAACCGTCCTCCAGGATGACTTCGGCTTCCAGCGTGGGGTTGCCACGACTGTCGAGGATTTCACGGGCGTGGATGCTGCGGATCGTACTCATGGTCGGACCGGTTACCTGTCTGGAGAGGGGCGACAAAACGAATGCCGCGTGATTATCCCCGGCTGCCCGCCACTTGCCAAATGGAATGGGCGGCTTCAGCCCCAGCTGGACCCGATCACGATCAGCACCAGCGACACCAACATCACCAGCAACGCACCGGCAATCGCCGCCAGGATGGGGCCACGCCGCCGTCGCCAGGCCAGCACCATCGCCACCGGACTACCCAGGAAGGACAGCACCATCGTGACCAGCGCGCCCAGCAACCACCACTGCGTGGCCTGCACGCCGTTGTTTCCGTCCCCCGGCGGCCGGAAACTGGCGGTGAAGGCCAGCACGCCCACCACAAGGGCCATCCAGGTCAACACGGCCAGGCCCAGAGCGATCAGCCCCCATGGCCAGCCGCGCGCCGACGTGGTCGTATTCATCAAAGCACTCCGTAGAACAGGGCGCCGAACCACAGCGACAGCAGGATGATCGCCAGGCCAGCCATCACCTTGCCGCGATTCAGCCGCCAGGCCAGTACAGCGGCAGCGACGCATCCCACGGCACCGAGCAGCTCTGCCACCAGCAGCGCAATGAAGTACGCGCGCAGATTGAGCGCGCTGCCACCATCACCCGGTGGCCGCACGGACGCTGCGCCGATCAGCACCAGCCCGAACATGCCCACGGTGAACAGCACGGCCAGGCCCAGTGCAATCAGGCCCCAGGGCCCCTGTTTCCAGTGCCGGCGGCGGCGCTGGGCCTCCAGCGCCAGCCAAGGGTCACGACTCACGCGAAGCGCGAGAAGCCGTGCTTCTTGGTCACCGCATCGAGTTCCATCAGGGTCTCGAGCAGCGCTTCCATCTGGTCCAGCCGCCATGCATTGGGGCCATCGGACAGGGCCTTGGACGGGTCCGGATGGGTCTCGGCGAACAGGCCGGAGATGCCCACCGCCACCGCGGCACGGGCCAGCACCGGCACGTGTTCGCGCTGACCGCCCGAACTGGTGCCCTGCCCACCCGGCAGCTGCACCGAATGGGTGGCGTCGAACACCACCGGGCAACCGGTATCGCGCATCACTGCCAGCGAGCGCATGTCACTGACCAGGTTGTTGTAGCCGAAGCTGGCACCACGCTCGCAGACCATGATCTGCTCGTTGCCGGTGGCCTTGGCCTTCTCCACGACCGGCTTCATGTCCCACGGTGCCAGGAACTGGCCCTTCTTGATGTTGACCGGCTTGCCGGCCGAGCACACCTTGCGGATGAAGTCGGTCTGGCGGACCAGGAACGCCGGGGTCTGCAGCACGTCCACCACCGAGGCCACTTCGTCCATCGGGGTGTATTCGTGGACGTCGGTCAGCACCGGCACGCCGATCTGCTTCTTCACTTCGGCCAGGACCTTCAGGCCTTCTTCCATGCCCGGGCCGCGGAAGGCGGTGCCCGAGGTGCGATTGGCCTTGTCGAAGCTGGACTTGAAGATGAAGTTGACGCCGAGCTTGTCGGTGATCTCCTTCAGCTTGCCGGCGGTATCCAGCTGCAGCTGCATCGACTCGATTACGCAGGGGCCGGCGATCAGGAACAGGGGCTGGTCCAGCCCGACCTCGAATCCACACAGTTTCATGGCGTTTCCTTGTTGTCCGCAGCACCGGCCGGGCCGGTGCGCTGGGGGGTTGAAGCATGCAGGATGGGGACCGAAGCCCCCATTCACAAGTCAGGCGCGCGCTTCGGAAAGCAGCTTGCCACCGGCCTTGCGCTCGCGCGCGGCACGGATGAAACCGATGAACAGCGGATGGCCGTCACGCGGCGTGGACAGGAATTCCGGGTGCGCCTGGCAGGCCAGGAACCACGGGTGCGCATCGCGCGGCAGCTCAACCACTTCCACCAGGGTGTCGTCCATCGACTTGCCGGCGATCACCAGGCCGGCGTCTTCCAGCTGGGTGCGGTAACGGTTGTTGAACTCGTAGCGGTGGCGGTGGCGCTCGGCGACCACGTCCTTGCCGTACAGCTCGCGGGCCAGCGTGCCCGGCTTCAGGCGCTGCTCCTGCAGGCCCAGGCGCATGGTGCCACCCAGGTCGCTCTTGTCGTCACGCTTCTCGACATCGCCGGTGGCGGTACGCCATTCGGTGATCAGGCCGATCACCGGGTTCGGCGACTGGCGGTCGTTCTCGGTGCTGTTGGCGCCTTCCAGGCCGACCACGTTGCGCGCGTAATCGACCACGGCCGCCTGCATGCCGTAGCAAATGCCGAAGTACGGCACGTGCTGCTCGCGGGCGAACTTCGAAGTCTGCACCTTGCCTTCGAAACCACGGTCACCGAAGCCACCCGGCACCAGGATGCCGTCAACATCGGCCAGTGCGGCCATGTCGGTGCCTTCCAGGTCCTGTGCTTCCAGCCACTTCAGGTTGACCTTGGTGCGCTGGCGCAGGCCGCCATGCTTGAGCGCTTCACCGACCGACTTGTAGGCGTCCTGATGGTCCACATACTTGCCGACTACGGCGATGGTCACTTCGTCCAACGGGTGCAGGGTGGCGTCGACCGCGTCTTCCCACATCGACAGATCGACCGGACCGGCCTTGTCGGCCAGCTTCAGCTGGTTGACCACGATTTCGTCCAGGCCCTGCGCGTGCAGGCCCGACGGAATGCGGTACAGCACGTCCACGTCCGGCACGCTGATCACCGCGCGCTCGGAAACGTTGGTGAACTGGGCGATCTTGCGGCGCTCCGAATCCGGCACCGCCTGCTCGGAGCGGCACAGCAGCACGTCCGGCTGGATGCCGATCGAGCGCAGTTCCTTCACCGAGTGCTGGGTCGGCTTGGTCTTCAGCTCACCGGCGGCGCCGATGTACGGCACCAGGGTGAGGTGCATGAACAGCGCCTTCTCCGGGCCACGCTCGGTGCGCACCTGGCGGATCGCCTCCAGGAACGGAAGCGACTCGATGTCGCCGACGGTACCGCCGATCTCGACCAGCGCCACGTCGTAGCCTTCGGTGGCTTCGTCGATGCAACGGCGGATTTCATCGGTGATGTGCGGAATGACCTGCACGGTCGCGCCCAGGTAGTCGCCGCGGCGCTCCTTGCGGATCACGTTCTCGTAGATGCGGCCGGTGGTGACCGAGTTCTTGCGGCTCAGGCGCGTGCGCACGAAGCGCTCGTAGTGGCCCAGGTCGAGGTCGGTCTCGGCGCCGTCGTCGGTGACGTAGACCTCACCGTGCTGGAACGGGCTCATGGTGCCCGGGTCGACGTTGATGTACGGGTCGAGCTTCATCATCGTGACCTTCAGGCCACGGGCTTCAAGAATGGCGGCCAGTGACGCAGCGGCAATGCCTTTGCCGAGCGAGGACACCACGCCGCCGGTTACGAAAATCAAGGGAGTCATGGCTGCAAGCATCCTGTCTGGAAATGGAAAACGGCAGCACCACGCGCGCCCGGAGGGCAGGCATGGTGCTCAGAGGGGGTTTTCCGGTTCGCTGGGACAGCGAGGGAGGTGCGGATCCGTGCGGCGGCAGGCGCCGGACCGGGACCACCGTGCGAGGTCGGGGCGGCCGTGCCGGTCAAATCGACCGTCACCTGCGACCCGCCATGCTGGAAGCCACGCTTGGCCGCTCCAGCCCATTCGCAAAGGGTGGACACGCACTTACTCCCGGAAAGCCATAGTTTACAGATTGATGGCCGCCAACCCAAGAGGCAGATGGCACGCCACTAACAAGAAACGCCCCGCAATGCGGGGCGTTCCGGAGCGCAGCCCTTGTCGCAAGGGCGCCTGGCAGGTTGCGGGATCAGCGCTTCTTGCGCGCCTCCTCTTCCTCTTCCTGCTGCGGGGCCGGCTGGCCCTGCGCCTTCATTTCGGCATTGGCCTGGGCCCGACGCTTGGCCTTGGCATCGGCCTCGGCCTGCGCCTTGTCGGCCTGGTCACCCTGCTGCGGGGCCGGCTGGCCGGCGTTCTGCGCCATCACCAGCGGCACCGCAACGGCGGCAGCGGCCAGGATCGCAATGGTCAGCAACTTCTTCATGAGGTCCTCCTCGCGGTACGGCTTGGATGTTTCGACCCAACGGGGGTCGCCGGCGTTCAGATTCCAGCGGCTGCCATTTTACCCCCTCTGCGTCGCCGAGACTGAACCGCAGGCGTGCAAAATCCCGTGCCAGACCCCACACTTGCCCGTCGCTCCAAGCTTTCGAAGACAGATGAACGCCCGTTATAACGCCGCCGATATTGAAGTCCTGTCCGGCCTTGACCCGGTCAAGCGCCGTCCCGGCATGTATACCGACACCGCGCGCCCGAACCACCTGGCGCAGGAAGTGATCGACAACTCGGTGGACGAGGCCCTCGCCGGCCACGCCCGCTCGATCGAGATCACCCTGTACAAGGACGGCAGCGTGGAGGTCAGCGATGACGGCCGCGGCATGCCGGTGGACATCCATCCGGAAGAGAAGATCCCGGGCGTCGAGCTGATCCTCACCCGCCTGCACGCCGGCGGCAAGTTCAGCAACAACAACTACACTTTCTCCGGCGGCCTGCACGGCGTCGGCGTCAGCGTGGTCAACGCGCTGTCGACCCTGGTGGAAGTGCACATCAAGCGCGAAGGTGCCGAACACCGCATCACCTTCCGCAACGGCGACCGTGCCACCCCGCTGGAAGTGGTCGGCAGCGTCGGCAAGAAGAACACCGGTACCCGCGTGCGCTTCTGGCCCGACCCGAAGTACTTCGACACGCCCAAGTTCGCGGTGCGCGCGCTCAAGCACCTGCTGCGCGCCAAGGCCGTGCTGTGCCCGGGCCTGACCGTGAAGCTGACCGACGAAGCCACCGGTGAAGTCGATACCTGGTACTACGAAGACGGCCTGCGCGATTACCTGAAGCTGGAACTGGGCGATCGCGAGATGCTGCCGGCCGAGCTGTTCGTCGGCAACCTGAAGAAGGACACCGAAATTGTTGACTGGGCCGTGGCCTGGCTGCCGGAAGGCGAGCTGGTGCAGGAAAGCTACGTCAACCTGATTCCCACTGCCCAGCACGGCACCCACGTCAACGGCCTGCGTACCGGCCTGACCGAGGCGCTGCGCGAGTTCTGCGACTTCCGCAACCTGCTGCCGCGTGGCGTCAAGCTGGCCCCGGAAGACGTGTGGGACCGCGTGTCGTTCGTGCTGTCGCTGAAGATGACCGACCCGCAGTTCAGCGGCCAGACCAAGGAACGCCTGTCCTCGCGCCAGGCTGCGGGCTTCATCGAAGGTGCCGCCCACGATGCCTTCAGCCTGCTGCTGAACCAGAACGTGGAACTGGGCGAGAAGATCGCGCAGATCGCCATCGAGCGCGCCAGTGCGCGCCTGAAGACCGAAAAGCTGGTCGTCCGCAAGAAGGTCACCCAGGGCCCGGCCCTGCCCGGCAAGCTGGCCGACTGCATCAGCCAGGACCTGTCGCGCACCGAGCTGTTCCTGGTGGAAGGTGATTCGGCAGGCGGCAGCGCCAAGCAGGCCCGCGACAAGGATTTCCAGGCCATCATGCCGTTGCGCGGCAAGATCCTGAACACCTGGGAGGTTTCCTCCAACAGCGTGCTGGCCTCGGAAGAAGTGCACAACCTGGCGATCGCGATCGGCTGCGACCCGGGCAAGGACGACATCAGCGGCCTGCGCTACGGCAAGGTCATCATCCTGGCCGACGCGGACTCCGACGGCCTGCACATCGCTACCCTGCTCACCGCGCTGTTCCTCAAGCACTTTCCGGCGCTGGTCGATGCCGGCCACGTGTTCGTGGCGATGCCGCCGCTGTTCCGCATCGACGTGGGCAAGCAGGTGTTCTACGCCCTGGACGAGGAAGAAAAGCGCTCGATGCTGGACAAGATCGAACGCGAGAAGATCAAGGGCGCCATCAACGTGACCCGCTTCAAGGGCCTGGGTGAGATGAACCCGCCTCAGCTGCGTGAATCGACCATCCACCCCGATACGCGCCGGCTGGTGCAGCTGACCGTGGACGATCGCGAGCAGACAAGTTCGCTGATGGACATGCTGCTGGCCAAGAAGCGTGCATCCGACCGCAAGGGCTGGCTGGAGTCGAAGGGCGACCTGGCTTCGCTGGAAGTCTGACTCCCGCAGCCCTCCTGTAGAGCCGAGCCCACGCTCGGCTGCATTCCGCGCCGTGCCGGGCAGCCGAGCATCGGCTCGGCTCTACAGACATCCCGCCCCCATCGGCAAACCCGGCGGCGCCATAATGCGCGTCCATCCGCGTGGATCATCGTATTGGCCAGCCACTCGCTGCTGTTCCCGGGCCTGCCGCTGCACAGCGCACGCCTGGTCCTGAGCCCGATCCGCCGCGACGATGCGGCCGCCCTGTTCGCGATCCAGTCCGATCCGGACGTGATGCGGTTCTGGAACCACCCGGCGTGGACACGACCGGCCGAGGCGCGTGCGCAGATCGACGATGACCTGGCCGCACAGGCCACCGGCACCCAGCTCAAGCTGGCCGTGCGCGAAACGCTGGACGGACCGTTGCTGGGCATCTGCGTGGTGTTCGCCCTGGACCGCGATGCCGCACGTGCCGAGATCGGCTACCTGCTGGCCCCCGACAGGCAGGGCCAAGGCTACATGCACGAAGCGCTTCAGCACCTGCTGGACTACCTGTTCCAGACCCTGCACCTGCATCGCGTGGAAGCCGAAGTCGACCCGCGCAACCGGCCCTCGGCACACGTGCTTGAACGGCTGGGCTTTCACCTGGAGGGCGTGCTGCGGCAGCGTTGGCGCATCCAGGGCGAACTGTCCGATTCGGCGGTATACGGCCTGCTGGCCGACGACGACGTGCGCACTCCTCTGCCCGCTTGACCCAATCTGGCCAGTGGCGGCCTCGACGCGCGGCCATGCCTTTGGACACATACGGCATGCCCGCCACCGGCCTAGCATCGGAACCCCCTTCCGCTGCCAATCCGGTGCCATGAAGTCCCTGCTGCATACTGCCGCGCTCTGCGTCGGCCTGCTCATCGCCCCTGCAAGCGTGCTGGCCGCGCCTGACGCCGAGGCCAAGGCCGATCCGAAAGACGACAAGACCGAAGCGACTGCGCTGCCCGCCGATGCCTCGGCCCGCCAGAGCATGCGCCTGGCGGGCCGCACCCTGGACTACACCGCCACCGTCGGTACCCTGCCGGTGCGTGATGCGAAAGGCAAGGTGATCGCCGATGTGGTGTTCACCGCCTATACGATGCC
The DNA here is from genome assembly GCF_052045015.1 of Stenotrophomonas sp. 22692. Lineage (NCBI taxonomy): Bacteria > Pseudomonadati > Pseudomonadota > Gammaproteobacteria > Lysobacterales > Lysobacteraceae > Stenotrophomonas > Stenotrophomonas sp. 22692. Next base: position 123,516 of record NZ_JBQEMR010000004.1, on the reverse strand, counting down.
GGGCAAGGACCGGCCGGTGACCTTCGCGCTCAACGGCGGCCCGGGTGCATCGTCGGTCTACCTCAACATGGGCGCAATCGGACCCAAGGTGGTCACCTTTGGTTCGGAGGGTGACAGCGCCTCGGCACCCGCCACCCTGCACGACAACCCCGGCACCTGGCTGGACTTCACCGATCTGGTGTTCATCGATCCGGTGGGTACCGGCTTCAGCCGCGCGCGCATCGGCGATGACGAAGCGAAGAAGCAGCTGTACAACCCCAGCGCCGACATCGAATACCTGTCGCGCTCGATCTACGACTGGCTGCTGCGCAACCAGCGCATGGGCGCACGCAAGTACCTGACCGGCGAGAGCTACGGTGGTTATCGCGGCCCCCGCATCACCCACTTCCTGCAGACCCGGCTGGGCGTGGCGATGAACGGCCTGGTGCTGGTCTCGCCCTACCTGAGCCCGACCCTGGAAGACAACGCCGATGTCTCGCCGATGGCATGGATGCAGACGCTGCCGTCGATCGCTGCAGCGCACCTGGAGCGCCAGGGCAAGCTGACGGATGCAGCGATGCGTGACGTGGTGGAGTACACCCGTGGCGACTACGCCACCGCGCTGATGAAGGGCCGCAGCGACCCGCAGGCGACCGAGGCGATGCTGCGCCGGGTAACCGAGCTGACCGGGCTGGACCCGCAGTTCGTGCGTCGCGCCGGTGGCCGCCTGGAGACGCAGGCCTATCTGCGTGAGGTGTTCCGCGACAAGGGCACGCTGGGCAGCCGCTACGACTCGAACGTGACCGCGTTCGATCCGTTCCCGAATGATCCGGAGCAGCGCGCCAATGATCCGCTGCTGGACAGCATCATTGCACCGACCACCACGGCGATGGTCGACTTCGTGACGCGCGTGGTCGGCTGGAAGGTGGATGCGCGCTACCAGGCGCTGAATTACGACGTGAACCGGCTGTGGGACCGCAACGGCGAGCTGCGCCAGGGCGCGGTGACCCAGCTGCGCCAGGCGGTGGCGATCGACCCGCACCTCCAGGTGCTGATCGTGCATGGGTGGAACGACCTGTCGTGCCCGTTCATGGGGTCGATCCTGACGGTGGACCAGATGCCGGCGATGGGCAGCAATCCGGACCGGGTGCAGGTGCGTAGTTATCCGGGTGGGCACATGTTCTACAGCCGGGCCGACAGCCAGGCGGCGTTCCGCAAGGATGTGCAGGCGCTGTTCCAGCGTAATTGAGGGGTTCGGCCGGGCCTGCGGCCCGGCACCCGCCGAATCAACGGCAACGGCAAAAGCGGGCTTTCCGTGGTTGGGCGGGGTGGGGCCGGTTGCGGGGGACGCCGTAAACCCGTCCCTGGGGGCTTGGCCGCGGCATCCATGCCGCGGACACCCCCACAACCGGCCCCGCCCCGCCTTCGACAGATCTCCGCGAACTGTCGGAACGGCGTCGTGCACTGCTCTGGTGGGTGTCGACCTTGGTCGACACGCTTGATACGGAAGAATGATCTGCCCATGAAAAAAGCCCGCCGGAATACGGCGGGCTTTTTTTGTGCAACGTGTGCGTGCAGATCAGGTCCAGCCGACCAGCTCGAACAGCTTCAGGATCAGGTACGCACAACCGCCTGCTGCCGGGATGGTCAGGATCCAGGCCCAGACGATGCGTTCGATCACGCCGAACTTCAGCGAGCGCGGGTTCTTGGCGAAGCCAACGCCCATGATCGCGGTGGAGATGCTGTGCGTGGTCGAGACCGGCATGCCGAAGTGGGCGGCCAGGGTCAGGATGGTGGCCGAGCTGGTCTCCGCGGCGAAGCCATGGATCGGGTGCAGCTTGACCATCTTGTGGCCCAGGGTCTTGATGATCTTCCAGCCACCCGAGGCGGTACCGGCCGCCATCACCACCGCACAGGTCAGCACGATCCACATCGCGATGCCGTCACCGGCGTGGGCGTCCGGGTGCATGAAGGCCAGCCAGGACGGCAGGTCGTTCAGTGCGCCGGTGGCTTCGGCACCGATCAGTGTCATGGCGATGATGCCCATGGTCTTCTGCGCATCGTTGTGGCCGTGGGCAAAGCCCATGTAGGCCGCCGAGGCGATCTGCGCCTTGCCGAAGAACGCGTTGACGATGCGCGGGCGGGCCAGGCGGCCGATGGCGCCACCGATCTTGGCCAGGCCGGCAATCAGGCCCCACAGCAGCACCATCACCACGATGCCGAGCAGGAAGCCGGCGATCGGCGAGGTGATCATCGGCACGAACACCTTCCACAGCAGGCCCTTGTTCTGCGCCCAGCTGCCCAGCCGCTCGGACCAGATCAGGGCGTCCCAGTTGTTGTGGGCCGCAGCCAGGCCGGCGCCGCAGAGGCCGCCGATCAGGGCGTGCGAGGACGAGGACGGCAGGCCCTTCCACCAGGTGATCAGGTTCCAGATGATGCCGCCCAGCAGGGCGCACAGGATCACCTGCGGGGTGACGTCGACCACGTTGGTGTTGAGCAGGCCCGAGGCGATGGTCAGCGCCACCGCGGTACCGGTCAACGCGCCGATGAGGTTCATGAAGGCGGCCAGCATCACCGCCCAGCCGGGCGAGAGCACCTTGGTCGCCACCACGGTGGCAATGGAGTTGGCGGTGTCGTGGAAGCCGTTGATGAACTCGAAAACGAGCGCGGCCAGGATCACCACCAGGACAAGGGTCAACATGCGGCGGCGTCCGTCAGCTGTTCTTCAACACGATCTGGTACGCCACCACGCCGGCCTCGCGGCAACGGTCGATGGCCTTTTCCAGGATCTCGAAGAATTCCTTCAGCAGGAACATCTGCAGGTTGTCCAGGCGACCGGAATAGATATCGCGGTACAGCTCGAGCATCAGGCGGTCGGCCTCGTTCTCCAGCGAGCGCAGCTTCTCGTTGAGCGCGGTCATCCGGTCCAGGTTCATGTGGCGCAGGTCGGCGACCATCTCCACCACCACGCCGGCAGCCTGTTCCAGCATCGCCGCGCGCGGCGCGAAGTCGATGTGCTCCAGGTGGGTCGTGGCCAGCGAATAGCGATCGGCGAACTTCTCGATCTGCTTCGGAATCTTGTACAGGGCCGAACCCAGCGCTTCGATGTCTTCGCGCTCGATCGGGGTCATGAAGCTGTCTACCAGCGCCTGGCTGATCTTGTCCGAGGCCGCGCGCTCGCGCAGGCGGGCCAGCTTGAAGGCGTCCAGCGCGGGCTGGCGGTCGGCCTCGCGCAGCATGGAATGCAGCGCCTTGGCGGCGTCGGAGGCCGCGACGGCAGCCTCATCAAGCAGGGTGTAGAACTGTTTGCCGGAACCGAAAATGGTCTGCAGAGAGAACATTGAGAAACCTGTCAGCCGTCGCGGGAAGGACGGCACCAGACGGAATTATGACGGCTAGATGACCATCACGGGTATCCCCGTCCCCTTTCGGGGCTCTGGAGCCCCCAACCTGAACAGGCGGTTGCCACCCTGCTACGCCCCTTTGCTAAGATGCCAGCGCGCCCTCGGGCGCACCTTATGGACGACGACCCTTATCTCCCTGCGCCGCGCCGGACCCTGTTCCTGAGCGCCAGCCGCCATCGCAAGCACCCGCCCTCCCTGCCATCAACCGGGGACGATGCCCGTGTTTGAAATGATCCTGATTGTCTTCGCGCTGGTTCTCCTGAACGGCTTCTTCGCCATGTCCGAGATGTCGGTCATGACCTCGCGCAAGAGCCGCCTGAAGCAGATGGCCGCCACCTCCAAGCGCGCCGCCAAGGCGCTGGAGCTGTCGGAAAAGCCGGAGAGCTTCCTGTCCACCGTGCAGATCGGCATCACCGTGATCGGCGTGCTGACCGGCTACCTCGGCGGTGATGCGATCGGCGACGCGATCGCCGGCTGGCTGCAGGGCCTGATGCCCGGCTTTGCGTACGCGCGCGAGGTAGGCACCGCCCTGGCGGTCTCGCTGATCACCTTCATCACGCTGATCTTCGGCGAACTGGTTCCCAAGCGCCTGGCCCTGACCCGCTCCGAGGCCATTGCCGGCCTGGTCGCCATGCCGATGAGCTGGCTGGCCAGGTTGGCCCTGCCCTTCGTCTGGCTGTTGTCCAAGACGACCCAGCTGGTCCTGCGGCTGTTCGGCCTGGGCAAGGATGAAGTCGCCTCGGTGACCGAAGAAGAGATCCGCATGCTGGTGGCCGAGAGCCACGAGGCCGGGGTGATCGACGCCCACGAGCGCGACATGATGAACCGCGTGATGCGCCTGGGCGACCGCACCGCCGACAGCCTGATGACCCCGCGCAACCGCATCGCCTGGCTCGACACCCAGGCCGGGCTGGAGCGCAACCTGGAAATCATGGCCGAGCACGAGTTCTCGCGGTACCCGGTGTACCGCGACAACGACATGGACGTGGTCGGCGTGCTCGAACTGAAATCGCTGGCCACGCGCATGGCGCGCGGCGACAACGCGCTGTTCCAGACCCTGCGGGAACCGCTGTACGTTTCCGAATCAACCCACGCGATGAAGCTGCTGGAGATCTTCCGCGAGGAACAGCAGTCGATGGCGCTGGTGGTGGACGAGTACGGCGAGATCCAGGGCCTGGTGACCATCAGTGACCTGATGGGTGCCGTGGTCGGCCGCCTGCAGGCGGTGGAGAACGCCGACGAAGATGCACTGGTGGTGACCCGCGAGGACGGCTCGCTGCTGGTGGACGGCTCACTGCCGATCGAAGACGTGCGCGAACTGATCGGCAGCAACGACCTGCCCGACGCCGAGGACGGCGACTACTACACGCTGGCCGGCATGTGCATCCACTACTTCGGCCGCATTCCGCACGCGGGCGAGTACTTCGACTGGGCCGGCTGGCGCTTCGAGGTGGTCGACCTGGACGGTGCGCGGGTGGACAAGCTGCTGCTGCGCACGTTGTCCGACGAGCAGGCCGATGAGCTCACCGCCTGAGGCCGGCCAGGGTCCGGGCGCCCAGCGCCCGGCCTACCGCAACGAGGGCATCCGCACCCTGCTGGAGATGTTCGCCTCCGGCGATCCGGCCGAGCACATGCCGCTGGGCCAGATCCTGTGCAACCTGCAGCAGGGCGCGTTCGGCGTGTTCCTGTTCGTGGCGATCCTGCCCTCGTTCATTCCGATTCCGGGCATGGGCGGCGCGGTCAGCGGTCCATTGGTGATCCTGATCGGCCTGCAGATGCTGTGCTGCCTGCGCCGCCCCTGGCTGCCGGGCTTCATCGCCCGCCGCGGGCCAAAGCGCGGCACCATGCACCGTTTCCTGGACCGCATCGACCGCCCGCTTCGGCGCCTGGACAAGATGCTGAAACCACGCATGCCGCAACTGCTGACACCGCTGCCCGCCCACGCCTTCAGCGGCCTGCTGCTGGTGTTGCTGGGCCTGCTGCTGTCGCTGCCGATTCCCTTCACCAACTTCCTGTTCGGCTTCCAGCTGCTGCTGTTCTCGTTGGCGCTGCTGGAACGCGATGGCGCGCTGATGCTGTTCAACTGGATCGCGGCGCTGGCAGCGATCGCATTCTTCGGTTTCAGTTCGGGGCAGCTGGTGGGCTATACGGTGGAACTGTTCCAGCGCTGGTTCTGAGCCGGAAGCCGGTAGAGCCGGCCGCTGGCCGGCACTACCACTACCGGACATCGGCCATCACCGAAGGTCGATGAACCCGTTGTCGGCCAACGCCGTCGGCTCGTCCTGCACTGCAGACAGCACGAAGCTCAGCGCCGTGCCCAGCAGAGTGCCCGGGCCATCCCAGTATTCGGCACTGTCGGCGCGCACATGGATCAGGCGAAGGTTGGGGTCATCCTTGCCACCGGGGAAGAACAGCTTCATCGCCGGTGACCACAGCTCCTCGATCTTCGCGCGATCATCGACCACGCGTGCCCGCCCCGCCACCGACACGTAGGTGTTCTTCGAGGGCGAGGCGTAGGCCACGTTGACCCGCGGATCGAGCGCGATCTCGGCCACCTTCGGGCTGTCGCCGGTGATCACGAACCACAGGTCACCGTCGAAGGCGACCTGCTGGGTGGCCAGCGGCCGGCTGTAGAGTCGCCCGTCGACGCCGGTGGTGGTGAACATGGCCACCTCCACGTCCTTGATCAGCTCGGCCAGTTGGGCAATGTGTTCGGCACGGGTCTCGGCCATGGTGGGGACTCCAGAAGTGGGAGCCCCCATCAGACGCGGATCGGCCGCAACAGGCCGTGACGCAATTGTTCAGCCCGCGTGGCGGGCGTGCCAGGCCTGCATCGCCAGTTCGAACGAACGCAGGCGTGCGCGGTGGTCGTACAGATTGGCGGTGAGCATCAGTTCGTCGGGCTTGTGCCGTTCGACGAAGGCGGCGATGCCCTCGGCCACCTGCTGCGGATCACCCAGCACGGTGCAGGCCAATGCCCGCTCCACACCCAGCTTTTCATGCGGTTCCCAGAACGATTCGATGTCGTCGATGGGCGCCGGAATCTTGCCCGGCCGGCCACGGCGCAGATTGACGAAACTCTGCTGCTGGCTGGTGAACAGGCGGCGTGACTCGGCTTCGCTGTCGCTGGCGACAACGTTCAGGGCCAGCATCGCGTGCGGCTGCTTCAACGTGGCCGAAGGGCGGAACTCGCGGCGGTACACCGCCAGCGCTTCGTCCATCACGTCGGGCGCGAAGTGCGAGGCGAACGCATACGGCAGGCCCATCGAGGCGGCCATGCGCGCACCGAACAGGCTGGAACCGAGGATCCAGGTCGGCACCCGCAGGCCACCACCTGGAACCGCCTGCACCGCCTGCCCGGGCTGTACCGGCTCGAAGTAGTGCAGCAGCTCGCGCACATCCTGCGGGAACTGGTCGGCGCTGTCGAAGTAGCGGCGCAGTGCACGCGCGGTCGGCTGATCGGTGCCCGGCGCGCGGCCCAGGCCGAGGTCGATGCGATCCGGATACAGCGAGGCCAGCGTGCCGAACTGCTCAGCCACCTGCAGCGGGGCATGGTTCGGCAGCATGATGCCGCCGGCACCGACGCGGATGCGCTTTGTACCCCCGGCCACATGGCCGATCAGCACAGCGGTGGCCGCGCTGGCGATGCCGGGCATGTTGTGGTGTTCGGCCAGCCAGTAGCGGCGGTAGCCCAGCGCATCGGTGTGCTGGGCCAGTTCCAGCATGTTGGCGAAAGCGGCTGTGGTGTCACTGCCCTCGCAGACCGGGGCCAGGTCAAGGATCGACAACGGGATCATCAGGCGTTTTTCCGTCACAGGATCCCCCATGCATGGGGACGGCCCGGCGCCGCGGCCAGTGACGGTGGCGGGATGCTGATTCCCGTGGGGGCAGGTTCAGCGCCCACCGGATCGTGTAGAGCCGAGCCCATGCTCGGCTGCCGTTCGTCGACCAACAGCGGCCGAGCATGGGCTCGGCGCTACAGAGGCGCGGTCAGAACGCGCTGGGGCGCGGCTCCGGCAGCGGCTGGTCCACCATCGGCTTCAGCTCGGCGTCCAGCGCCACGCGCTCATCGAACACGAAGCAGCGGCCTTCGTAGCCTTCGCCGCCCACCTCCTCGAAGTAGCCGAGGATGCCGCCATCGAGCTGCAGTACATTGTCCATGCCGTCATTGACCATCCACAGCGCGGCCTTCTCGCAGCGGATGCCGCCGGTGCAGAAACTGACCACGGTGCTGCCCTTCAGCGCCTCGCGATGCGGCGCCAACGCCTCGGGCAGGTCGGTGAACTTGTGGATGGGCAGCACCAGCGCGTCCTTGAAGGTGCCGTACTCCACTTCCTGCAGGTTGCGCGTGTCGAGCATCACCACCGGCTTGCCGGCGTCGTCATGCCCCTGGCGCAGCCACCGCTGCACCGTGGCCGGATCGACCGCCGGCGCACGCGGATAGTCCAGCGGCTGGCCATCATTGCGGCGGAAACTGATGATCTCGTCCTTCACCTTGGCCTTCAGCCGCGCGAACGGCTGGTGCTCACTGAGGCTGGTCTTGACCCGCATATCGGCAAAGCGCGCGTCGGAACGCAGTGCCACGTAGAAACCCTCGACCGCCTCTGGCGCACCTGCCAGGAACAGGTTCAGCCCCTCGCCCGCCACCAGGATCGTGCCGCGCAGCTCCGCCGCCTCGGCACACGCCAGCAGCTGGTCGCAGAGGGCCTGGGGAGCGTCGATGACGGCGAAATGGTAGGCAGCGGTATTGGCGATCATCCCGCCATTTTAGCGCCAGAGTGCCCCAGGGTCAGATTTACCCGTTCATCCACGCATGGGGTGGGTCTGCTGTGTCGACCAAGGTCGATACCTACCAACAGCCGCGCCATCCCACGGGAACCAGCTTTTGACGTTGACGTTGCCGTTGCCTCTGCGGGTGCCGGGTGCAACCCGGCCGAACCCCCTTACCCCCGCAATAACACGAACGGCAGCAGCACCAGCGCCGCCGCACCGGCCATCGCCAGCAGCACCAGCACCACATACCCCGGTCGGCGCCGGAACAGGCTGCCGAACGTCTCCGCCGTCCCCTCGCGCAACGCCTGCTCGCGCTCGGCACGGATCCGCGGCCCGCGTTCGGCCTGATACTCCGCCATCAGCGCCTTCGCACGCGGATGATCGGCGTCCTCGCGCAGCCACAGGCCGCCGTTGGAAATGCCCCAGGGGCTGGGTTCGGTGCGATACCAGGCGATGCCGTGCTGGTCGAGCAGCGTGCAGACATCGGCATATTCGTCGTCACCGACATTGCGCAGATTGAGCAGGAGTTTTGCCATGTACCCATGATACCCGGCGCCGATGCGCTACCCTTGCCGCCCTCGCCCTGCGCCCTTCCGGAGACGCCCGATGCGCCGCCTGCTGCTTCCCCTGCTGCTGTCCCTCGCCGCCGCTGGCTGCTCGACCGAACCGTCCGGCCCGCCGCCCGGCGGCACCCTGACCACCTTCGAGCGCATCGATACTGTGCCCGGCACCGGCGCCGAAGCCGTCTCCGGCAGCAAGGTGACCGTGCACTACACCGGCTGGATCTACGACAACCGCACCGAAACCAAGCACGGCAAGACCTTCGACAGCTCGGTCAGCCGTGGCGAACCGTTCACCTTCGCACTCGGCGCCGGCCAGGTCATCCGCGGCTGGGATGAGGGCGTGGCCGGCATGAAGGTCGGCGGCAAGCGCACGCTGATGATCCCGCCGGACTACGGCTACGGCGACCGCCGGGTTGGCCCGATTCCGGCTGGCTCGTCGCTGGTGTTCGACGTCGAGCTGCTCGATGTCAAACCGTAATACTGCACTGCCCCAGCGGGTCGCCGTCATCGGCGGCGGCCCAGCCGGCCTGTTCGCCGCCGAGCGCCTGTGCGCCGCTGGGCTGGAGGTCGACCTGTACGAGGCCAAGGGGTCACCCGGCCGCAAGTTCCTGATCGCCGGCAAGGGCGGGCTCAACCTCACCCATTCCGATCCGCGGCCGTTGTTCGACAGCCGCTACCGCGAGCAGGCTGCCGTGGTCGGCAGCTGGCTGGATGACTTCGACGCGCAGGCACTGCGTGACTGGGCCGCCGGCTTCGGCGTGGAGACCTACGTGGGCAGCTCTGGCCGCGTGTTCCCGGTCGACCGCAAGGCAGCGCCGCTGCTGCGCGGCTGGGTGCGCCGGTTGAAGGAACAGGGTGTGCGCCTGCACGCCAACCACCGCTGGATCGGCTGGCGTGACGACGGCGCCTTGCGCTTTGAAACCGAAGACGGCGCCGTTGAAGTACATGCCGATGCCACCCTGCTGGCCATGGGCGGCGGCAGCTGGCCGCAGCTGGGCAGCGACGGCACCTGGGTCTCGCCACTGCAGGCCCGTGGCGTGGACATCGCACCGCTGCAGTCGGCCAACTGCGGTTTCGACGTGGATTGGACCCCATTCTTCGCCCAGCGCAATGCCGGCGCGCCGTTGAAGCCGGTGGTCGCGCACTGGATCGACCTGGCCGGACAGCCACAGTCGCTGCAGGGCGAATGCGTGGCCAGCGAGTACGGCATCGAAGGCAGCCTGATCTATGCGTTGGCGGCGGACCTGCGCGAGACCATCAACCGCGATGGCCACGCGATGCTGTGGCTGGACCTGGTGCCGGGCCGTGACGAGGCGCGCCTGCTGGCCGATCTGTCACGCCCGCGCAAGGGCCGCAGCTTCGGCGAGCACCTGCGCCGCCAGGCCGGCCTGGATGCAGTGAAAGCCGCGCTGGTGTTCGAGATTCTGGGTAAAGAAGCGGGCAATGATCTGCCTGCCGTGGCGGCTACGCTCAAGCGCCTGCCGCTGCGCCTGCTGCGTCCCCGGCCGATGGCCGAAGTGATCAGCACCGCCGGCGGCGTGCGCTTGGGTGCGCTGGATGATGGCCTGATGCTGCGGGCAGTGCCCGGCGTGTTCTGTGCCGGCGAGATGCTGGACTGGGAGGCACCGACGGGTGGCTACCTGCTGACCGCGTGCTACGCCAGTGGCCTGCGCGCTGCAGAAGGCGTGATCGGGTGGCTGGCGGAGCGGTGACGCCTGCCTTGTACGGCCGAAGTGATCAGCACCGCCGGCGGCGTGCGCTTGGGTGCGCTGGATGATGGC
>NZ_JBQEMR010000004.1:53744-112916 GCF_052045015.1 Stenotrophomonas sp. 22692 | reverse complement strand
GGGAGGCACCGACGGGTGGCTACCTGCTGACCGCGTGCTACGCCAGTGGCCTGCGTGCTGCGGAAGGCGTGATCGGGTGGTTGGCCGGGCGCTGAAACCGGCCTTGTAGCGTCGAGCCATGCTCGGCTCTACAGAACGCAGAAAACGAGCACTCACCACGGCCGGCGCATGCTCACCGAAGCCAGCGCCATGCCGCTGGGATGCGGGTAGGCCTCTTCGCGCACACTGATGAACCCCTGCCGCTGATAGAACGGCACGGCGTTGAGCGAGGCCGACAGCACCACCTCACGCTCAGGATCGGCCATCGCCAGCAGGCGCTGCATCAGCGCCTGGCCGATGCCCTTGCCGCCACGATCCGGATCGACGAACAACGCGTCGACTTCATTGGCATCGGCATCAAACACGCCGAAGCCGAGCAGACTGCCCTGCTCGTCCTCGGCCACCACGCAGCCACCCTGCGACAACAGCCGCGCGTACTGCGACGGTGGCGGCGAGGCAGACCAGGGCGCGATAACCTCGGGTGGGTAATGGCTGCTGCAGGTCTCGGGTACGCAACACGTGCGCAGCGCCCACAGCATGGCCACGTCATCCATGGTGCCGGTCCTGAACTGCATGACATCTCCTTGTAGAGCCGAGCCTATGCTCGGCTGCTTCTCGATCACGCATCGCGATGTTGGAACGAAGATCAGCCGAGCATGGGCTCGGCTCTACAACATCACGTTATCGCGACTTGCTGGCACGCAGTGCCTGGATCTTCGGCGGCGGCTGGAAGGAATCGCTGCGTGCATCGGCCCAGAACGCATGGAACACCGCATGGTCGGGCACCTTGTGCAGCAGCTCGCCCGGTTCCAGGTAACGGTACAGCGAGGCCAGCGAACGGATCTCCACCGGCGAAACACGACGTAGGATGTGCTCCGGCCCAAGTTCAGCCGGGTCGTTCAGGCCCGCGGCACACAGCAGTTCCTTCAAGGCATGCAGCGTGTGCTCGTGGTAGCTGTACACACGAGTGGCCTTGTCAGGTGCATCCAGATGCTTCCAGCGTGCGGGATCCTGGGTCGCGATGCCGGTCGGGCACTTGTCGGTATGGCAGCTCAGCGACTGGATGCAGCCCAGCGCGAACATGAAGCCTCGGCCGGCATTGCACCAGTCGGCTCCCAGCGCGATGGTCCGCGCGATGTCGAACGCACTGGTGATCTTGCCAGCCGCACCGATGCGGATGCGATCGCGCAGATCGAGGCCGACCAGGGTGTTGTGCACCAGCAGCAGCGCCTCGTGCATCGGCACGCCGACATGGTCGACAAATTCGGCCGGTGCCGCACCGGTGCCGCCCTCGGCGCCGTCGACCACAATGAAATCCGGCAGCAACCCGGTTTCCTGCATCGCCTTGGCAATGCCGAACCACTCCCACGGGTGGCCGATGGCCAGCTTGAAGCCGACCGGCTTGCCACCGGACAACTCGCGCAGGCGGGCGACGAACTGCAGCAGCTCGACCGGCGTCGAGAACGCCGAGTGACGCGACGGCGACACACAGTCCACCCCCATCGGCACGCCACGCGTCACCGAGATCTCGGCGGTCACCTTCGGCGCCGGCAGCACGCCACCGTGGCCCGGCTTGGCGCCCTGCGACAGCTTGATCTCGATCATCTTGACCTGGTCATGGGTGGCATTGGCAACGAAGCGCTCCTCGCTGAAACCGCCCTTCTCGTCACGGCAACCGAAGTAGCCCGAGCCGATCTCCCATACCAGGTCACCGCCCATCTCGCGGTGGTAGGGCGAGATCGAACCCTCGCCGGTGTCGTGATAGAAGCCGCCCTGGCGCGCGCCTTCGTTCAGCGCGCGGATGGCATTGGCCGACAGTGAACCGAAGCTCATCGCTGAGATGTTGAACACGCTGGCCGAATAGGGCTTGGCACACTTCGGGCCGATCAACACGCGGAAGTCATGCTTGGCGATGGCGGTCGGTGCCAGTGAATGATTGATCCACTCGTAGTCCACCGCATAGGTGCTGCGCAGGGTGCCGAACGGCACCGTGTCCATCTCGTTCTTGGCGCGCTGGTAGATCAGTGCCCGCTGCTGGCGCGAGAACGGCACGTCTTCCAGGTCGCTCTGCACGAAGTACTGGCGGATCTCCGGGCCGATCGATTCCAGCCCGTAGCGGAAGTGCGCCATCACCGGATAGTTGCGGCGCAGCGTGCTGCGCTTCTGCAGCAGATCCCAGGTCCCCAGCGCCACCATCGCGGCAGTCAGGCCGACGCCCCAATACCAGGCCGGCCAGATCGTGGCCAGCCACAGGCATATCGGAAACATCAGGATGGCGAGCAGGTAGACGATATACCGGTGCATGGCTTTCCTCGGTTGCAACTGCCCCCGAGTCTACCGCGCCGTTCACTGCCCGGGCTTACAAGCGATCGTCAACCACGTTGCGCGGCCAGGCCGATTTCACGTCGTAGACCAGGCCACCCGGCGCCAACAGCCCCCGGATTGCGGATTCATCCATCGCCTTGAAACGGGCGTGGGCCACCGCCAGCACCACTGCGTCATAGCGCCCTGCCCCGGGCTCGGCCAGCCAATCCAGGCCCTCGCCGGTCAATGCCGCCGGGCCGACCCACGGGTCGCTGACCTCTACCTGCGCGCCGGCATCGCGCAGCCGTTGCGCCAGTTCCAGCGCGCGGCTGTTGCGCAGGTCCGGGCAATCCTCCTTGAAGGTCACGCCCAGCACCAGGATGCGTGCGTCCGCCGGCACACGGCCACGCTCGGCCAGCATCGCCAGCACCCGCGCCGCCACATGCTCGCCGACGCGGTTGTTGACCTGCCGTGCGGTGTGGATCAGGTCCGGGTGGTAGCCCACGCTCTCGGACTTGTGCAGCAGGTAATACGGATCGACGCCGATGCAGTGACCGCCGACCAGCCCCGGCCGGAACGGCAGGAAATTCCACTTGCTGCCGGCGGCGTCGAGCACGTCCTGGGTATCGATGCCGAGCCGATCGAATATCAGGGCCAGCTCGTTGACCAGCGCAATGTTGACGTCGCGCTGGATGTTCTCGACCACCTTGGCCGCCTCAGCCACGCGCATCGAAGGTGCCGGGAACGTACCGGCGGCGATGATGCGCTGGTACAGACCATCAATCACCGCAGCGACTTCCGGTGTCGAGCCGGACGTGATCTTGCGGATGTCGGCCAGGCGCCGCTGGCGGTCGCCGGGACTGACCCGTTCCGGGCTGTAGCCGCAATAGAAGTCTTCGTTGAAGCGCAGGCCCGACCCCTGCTCCAGCAGCGGCACGCACACTTCCTCGGTGGTGCCGGGGTACACCGTGGACTCGTAGATCACCAGATCGCCGGCGCGAAGATGACTGGCAATCAGTCGTGTCGCCGAACGCAGGGGCTCCAGGTCGGGCTGCTCGTATGCATCGATCGGGGTCGGCACGGTGACGATGTAGACATTGCAGGCATCAAGCAATGCCGGATCACTGCCGAACTGCAGCAGATGCGCACTGGCCAGCTCGTCGGCTTCCATTTCCAGCGTGTGGTCCTGGCCGCTGCGCAGCTCGGCGATGCGACCGGCATCGATATCGAAGCCCAACGTCGGCCACTGCCGGCCAAACGCCACCGCCAAAGGCAGGCCGACATAACCCAGGCCGATCACCGCAAACCGGGGGGCGCTGGCCGCCGCAACCGGCGCACTCATCGGCACATCCCGTGCAACGGATGCGATCGCACATACGCTGCCATGGCTTCGGCCAACACACTCATCTGCTGCACCACTCCGGAAAACCTGCGCCAGAAAGGCTACAGCCTACCGGCCCCGGCGCCCTGCCGCCAAGGCGCGCTCAGGACCCCAACGCCACCGCGGCCGGTTCCAGTTCACCGTCGGCGCCGGTCCAGGCCTGCAGCAGGCGCTCGAATCCACCACTGCCAAGCAGGAAGCCGGGCCACGCGGCATCGACAATCTGCGCCAGCAGCTCCGGCTCGATCCGCCGCGTGCCCATCGACCAGCGCGGAAATGCGCGCTGCACCACGGGTGCACGGCACAGCACTTTCAGCTGCACGTGGCTGCGCGCGTTGAGAATGCGCTGGAACACCGAATCGATGCCGTCCTCCGGGCCCTCGAGATACTGCAGGAAGCGTGCTCCGTCGAACATCAGGACACCGGTGACACCGGCTACACGATTGAATGCCGTGGCGTCGGCCAGCAGGCGGTCAAGATCGGTTGTCTGCAGATCGGCGCGGGCCTCACTGGCATAGGCAATCGCGTGCAGCGACATCAGGTGGCTCCCCCCCTGGGAACGATGGCAGGGACTATGACATGAATGCGATCGACAGTTAAGCACGCCGCCGCCGTGATGCAATCCGGTCGCGGCACCGCAGGTGGGCTACAATCGGCGCCGCGCTGCAGGCCCGGATGGCGAAACTGGTAGACGCATCGGACTTAAAATCCGCCGGGGGCAACCCCATGCCGGTTCGATTCCGGCTCCGGGCACCACACGAGCGCAGCACACGCTACCTTCAGATCGCCCGCGAGTAACGCGGTTGCTCGTGCGCGGCACGCAGGTACGGGTCGAAGCACATCGCCAGCAACCGCAGCAATGGCCGCCCAGGTTCGCTGGCACGCACCACGCCATCGTGGTATTCGGCCAGGCCGTCTTCCTGCAGCCGCTGTACCGAACGCAGGTCCTCGGCGAAGTACTGCTCGAAATCCACGCCGTGACGCTGCCCCAGCAGCACGCCATCCACCTCGCCCTGGCACATCAGCTGCTGGATCAGTTCCGCACGCAGCTGGTCGTCGGCACTCAACGCCACGCCGCGCCAGACCGGCAGCTGGCCCTGGTCCACCGCATCCTCCCACGACGGCAGATCGCGCGGATTCTGGCTGTAGGTGGCACCGATGTGGCTGATCGCACTCACGCCCAGGCCAAGCAGATCAGTATCGGCGTGGGTGGTATAGCCCATGAAGTTGCGATGCAGCTGGCCGGCACGCTGCGCGCGTGACAGATCCTCCTCCGGCAGTGCGAAATGATCCATGCCGATGTACTGGTAGCCGGCCGCAGAGAGCTTCTCCACCGCCAGGCCCAGCAGCGCCAGCTTGTCTTCCGGCGAAGGCAAGCGGCTTTCGTCGATCTGCTTCTGCGCGCGGAACAGATGCGGCAGATGCGCGTAGCCATACACCGCCAGGCGATCCGGGCGCAGCGCCAGCACCCGTTCGAGGGTGCGGCCGAATCCTTCCAGGCTCTGCCCCGGCAGGCCATAGATCAGGTCGACGTTGACCGAACGCATGCCGCTGTCGCGGCAGGCGCGCAGGATGTCCAGCGTCTGCTGCACACCCTGTATGCGGTTGATCGATTCCTGCACCTGCGGGTCGAAATCCTGCACGCCCAGGCTGGCCCGGTTGAAGCCCAGCCGCGCCAGCATGGCGACGTCGCGGGTGTCGATGAAGCGCGGATCGAGTTCGATCGAGAAATCGCGCTGCGGCGAATCACTGAAATCGAAGCGCCGGCGCAACCCTTCCACCAGCGTGGTCATCGCCTCGGCATCGAGGAAGTTCGGCGTACCACCGCCCAGGTGCAGCTGGATCACCTCGCGGCCGTCATCGAACTGCGGCGCCAACAGGTCGGCCTCGGCCAGCACGCGCGAGACGTAACTGTGGCCACGACCGCGATCGCGGGTGATCACCCGGTTGCAGCCGCAGTAGAAGCAGGGGCTGGAACAGAACGGCACATGCACATACAGCGACAGCGCGCGGGCCAGCTGGTTGCTGTCGGAGATCGCCTGGCGCAGCGCCGGCGCGTCGAAGCCATCATGGAAATGCGGCGCGGTCGGATACGAGGTGTAGCGCGGGCCCGGCCGGTCGTGCCGGCGCAGAAGGTCGGGGTCGAAGGTCCAGGCCAAGCCACCGGCGGCGGGAGAGAACGTGTCCATGCCGCCAGCATCGCGCCGGGCGGCCTGCGCCGCCTTGACCCAGATCAATCCTTGCCGGGGATCCCCAGCACCGGCAGGCCCACCTGCGGCCAGCGCAGCATCTGGTAGCGCTTCCAGAAGGTGTCACCGATGCGCGCGGCCACGTCGTTGGCCAGTTCCTGCATCGGCGGGTTGTTGCATTCGGCAGTGGTGATCCGGAACAGCACCAGCCAGCGGTCGAACAGGTCCTTGTCCAGCTCGATGGCCATGTGCTTGGACATCGGCGAGCCCTTGAAGCGGCGGGTACCGCGCAGCATCGCCGACCAGAAGTCGACCAGCTGCGCCAGATGCACAGGCCAATCGTGGACGTGCGCCTCGAACACCGGTCCCAGCCGTTCTTCCTCACGCACGCGGGCATAGAAATCGTGAACCAGGCGGGTCACTTCCTGCTCGGTGCACAACCCGGGCGAGGCGACGGGGAGGACAGGCGGCGGTGTTGCGTTCATCGGGGTACCCAAAGCGTGCCGGCAGTGTGCCGCACCCAGGCGGCAGCGCCGTTGATCCAGATCAATGTCGGCGCAGTCCGCTGCACCTAGGCTGGCACGCTTGCAGGAAGCATGCCCTGCGGATGCCGCGCCAGCCTTGGCGAAGTATACGCGCCGCCCACTTTTCGATCCGGGACAGCATGAACAGACCTTCTCCCAACCGCCGCCAGCGGCTGATCCAGCAGTGGGGCGCCATCCTCTGGCCCAGCTTCATCGCCGCCGGCGTTGCCAGCGTGGTGTTCTTCGCCTTCGTCGATCCGTTGCGCCTGCAGGCCATCAGTTTCCCGGGCACGGCCATCAGTCGCGAACTGGGCTATACGGCGGGATTCTTCATGTTCTGGACGGTAACGTCGCTGTCCAGCGCGGTCACCTGGTACCTGCAGCGGCCCATGCCGAGCGATGACGACGACGAGCTGCCGCTGGGATGAGCACGTCCTGCACCCGTATTCCTCGCCCCTGGCACTGGCGCGGCACGCTCAGCGCCGCCTTGCTGGCGCTGTTCTACGCACTGCCGTGGCTGCGCTGGGAGGGTCGCCAGGCGCTGTTGCTGGACATCAACGCGCGGCGATTCGACCTGTTTGGCTGGACGTTGTGGCCCAGCGACGCCGGCGTGCTGATCGGACTACTGGCGGTGCTGGCGGTGGGGCTTGCGCTGCTTACCCACCTCGCCGGGCGCATCTGGTGCGGCCATGCCTGCCCGCAGACCCTGTGGCGGCGCGCCTTCGACGGGATCGCCCGCAGCGCGGCCCGCATGCTGCCTGCACCTGCTGTACGCCCGGCCACCCAGCTGGCCTGGGGACTGCTATCCGTGTGGACCGGCGTTACCTTCGTCGGCCTGTTCAGCCCCATCGCCGAACTGGTGACCGCTGCGCCCCACGCCGGCTGGAGCCGCTGGGAAACCTTCTGGGTGCTGTTCTATGCAGCCGCGACCTGGGGCAATGCCGGTTTCCTGCGCGAGCAGGTCTGCCGCTCGCTGTGCCCGTTCGCACGCATGCAGCCGCTGCTGACCGATCCGCACACACCGCGCATGCTGTACGACGCCCGTCGCGGTGAGCCGCGCGGGCCACGTCCGTCCGGGCTTGGCGGAGTACTGGGCCGTGGCCGCGGCCTGCTCGACCCGACCACTGCGCAGGACTACGTATTCCGCGCCGCGCATCCGCTGCTGGCCGGACCGATGCCGACCTTCAGCGCCGACCGCCTCGGTGACTGCATCGACTGCGCTGCTTGTGTCAGCGCCTGCCCGATGCAGCTGGACATCCGCCAGGGGCCGCAGGCCGATTGCCTGGCCTGCGGCGCCTGCCTGGAGGCCTGCGCACAACAACAGCACCGGGCCGGTTTCGGTCCGGGGCTGGTGCGCTACTGCAGTCCGCAGGCGATGGCTGGACAATCGAAGCGCCTGTGGCGACCCCGGACCCTGGCCCTGCTGTCCTTGTTGCTGGCGCTGCTTGCCTGCGGCGCCTGGCGCCTGCTCTGAATCAACGCGACCCGTTGGCGTGCGGCGGCACAAGCTGCGCACGCCGGACGATGCCCAGCTGTTCGATGATCAGCGCCATTTCGTTGGTGACTTCGGTACGCTCGGTCCCCTGCGGGACCAGACGGTCCAGCACCTGCTGGTAGGTATCCCAGAACGCCGGACCGCATCCGTGTTTGTGGTAACTGGCTTCCAGTTCGCGGCGTACCCGTTCAGCCAAGCCATGCATGCCGTATTCCATACGACCTCCGTTGGACTTGTTCTGCATTGTTGACGGTCTACCGACTCACTTGCGTGCTACTGAAAGACTCCCAGGCTTCACGCTTGGTTGACTCCAATTAGTCATAGATTTCACGACAGGTCAATTACATGCAGCGACTTTCGTGATTGAAATTATTAATCGTTCACGAAACTACATACGGAGACCCGGGCCCCCCAGATGGGGTGAAGCCGACAGTAAGCGGGACCCAGGGACCGACACCTCCAGTAGATGGCGCCGATTGTGATTCTCAGATCGATCGATCTTACCTATTTTGCTAAGCATACTTAGCAAAAGGCGCTTAGCGTGCTAGATGCGACAAAAGGCGGCGCAAGTCAGATGGATTCGCCCGCCGACGCTTCTGTCGTGGGGAACAGGTTCGGATAGCGCTGATGCAGGATGTATTGCCGCAGGGCCGGAATCGGGAAGTCCCTCGGCCATTGCGACACTGCGGAACGGCTTATGCCAAAGAAGCGTGCCAGTTCGGCGTCGGTGCGGAATCCCAGCCGGGTGCGCACCTGCCGCTTGCTCCAGAATTCGGTCACGGTCGGTCCTTCTGTTAACCAGACTGATTCTTGCGACAAGGCTTCTTCGCAATCCACGCGTTAAGCTGGCTTGCATAGATGAATACTCTCGGCCAACGACTCGCGGCAGCCATGAAGAAAGCCGGGCACCCACGCCCGGCCGATCTGGCACGCGCCGCCAAATCAACGACAGCAACCATCAGCAACTGGCTCAACGACCACGTGAGCGCCTCGCACGTGAAAGCCGAACAGCTGTTCCGCATCGCAGATGCGGCCAAGCTGGACGCCCGCGAACTGCTGTACGGGGTCAGCGGGCTCGGCGTCGGTGAGCCCGGCAGTGCCTACATCCCCAGCCAGGCCCATCTGGATGTCTGGCAGGACGCCTACGAGCTGGTCAGCCATCTGGTGGCCGAGAACGGGCTGGAGATCGACCACCGCCGCCATGCGGCGCTGGATCTGCTCGCGTTCGAACTGCTGATGGATGGCTTCAGCCGCAGCAAGGTGGCTCGCGTTCTGACGACCTCGATGACGTGAATGCACCGCCGCTGGTAGCATGGACCGCGATGGGGATGGGGCTCCCCCGATAACCGCCTGAGAAGGCTGATGGCTCCTGCCAGGACGAACCCGGTGTTCGTCGACGGCAGGTCGTGCCTGCCCTCGGCGTTCGCCATTGACCCTGCGAACCCGCATTCGAGGCACGCCATGCAAGCATTGAACAATTATTTCCTGGTCTTCGTCGGCGGCGGCATCGGCGCCTGCCTGCGCCACGCCTGCAACCTGATCGGCGCGCGGGTGGCGGTCGGCAGTCCCTGGCCCTGGTCGACCTTCCTGATCAACATCAGCGGTGCGCTGCTGATGGGCGTGGTGGTCGAGGCCTTTGCCATGCGCAATGGCGCCTCGCCGCAGCTGCGCCTGCTGCTGGCCACCGGCATCCTCGGCGGCTACACCACGTTTTCCACCTACGCGCTGGAGATCGGCCTGCTGCTGCAGCGTGGCCAGCATGGGCTGGCGGCACTGTATGCCGGTGGCTCGGTGGCGCTGGGCCTGGCCGGTCTGTTTGGTGGCATGAAGCTGGCCCGGCTGGCGCTGGGCTGACCGATCAGGCCGCGCTGGCCCGCGCCTGCCCGCGCCATTCCCGTGGCGACTGCCCGGTATGCGCCTTGAACGCGCGCGACAACGCCGCTTCGCTGCCATAGCCCACTTCGTCGGCGATCCGCTTCAGCGGCCGCCCCTGCCGCAGCGCCTGTTGCGCGAGCCCAACCCGCCACCCCTGCAGGTACTGGCCTGGCGTGGTGCCCATCGCCTCGCGAAAGCTGGCGGCGAACACGCTGCGTGACATGCCGGCGACCTCGGCCAGGTCTTCCAGGGTCCAGGACTGTGCGGGCGCTTCATGCATCGCCACCAATGCCAGCCGCAGCCGCGGATGACCCAGCCCGGCGAACAGGCCGCCGCGCATCTCGCCACCTTCCATCAGCTGGCGCAGCACCTGGATCATCACCACCTCGAACAGCCGGTTGACCATCGCTGCCCGCCCGCAGCGCTGCTCGAACGCCTCTTCGAACAGCAGTTCCAGCGCCGCATTGCCTCCATACAGGTCGGCCAGCGGCAAGCAGATGAAATCGGGCAGCGCAGCACTGATCGGATTGAGCCGTCCGCCCTCGAAATGCAGGTTGGCGCAGGCCATGTCGGCGCCCTGCTGCGGGTCGGTACTGAAGCGATGTGGCATCGGCCGCGGATACAGCAGCAGGCTCGGCACTTCGACCTGCACGGTCTGCTGCCCGTGACTGACCTGCAGCGGCCCGCGCCGCACCAGGTGCAACTGACCCGCCTCATCCTCACCCTCCAGCGTGTTGATGCCGCACAGCGCGCCGGCATGGAACACCGAAGCCGTGACCGCGAAGCGTTCAAGAAGGATGGCGAGGCGGTCGACCATGGCGGGACTCCGGGTCAATCAAAAATGGCTCAATGCGACAGATCGTATCGGAATCAGCACTGGAAGGGACGGCACTGGCCGCGTGATCCCCCGGGCGCTATACAGGCCGCACATTCCCGCGCATGGAGGCACCGATGTCTCTCCGCATCGCCTTGGCCCTGTTGCCGCTGCTGCTCGCGGCCCCGCACGCACTGTCCGCCTCACCCTCGAAGATCGAACACCTGGCCTGGCTGGCCGGTTGCTGGCAGCTTGATGGCCAGCCGGCCGGTGCCGGCGAGCAGTGGTCCATCCTGGCTGGAAACACCCTGTTCGGCAGCAGCCGCACCCTGCGGGATGGCCGCACGGTGGGCTTCGAGTTCATGCAGCTGCGCCAGCACGATGATGGACGCCTGGTGCTGACCGCCCTGCCCTCTGGCCAGAACGCCACAGACTTCAACGCCACCCGGGTCGATGGCAATGAAGCCGTGTTCGAGAATCCCGCCAACGACTTCCCGCAGCGTATCCACTATCGGCGCCTCGACGACCAGCGCGCGCATGCGCGCATCGAGATCGCGCAGGACAATCCGAAGCAGGCAATGGACTTCCCGATGCATCGCGTCGCATGCGGTGGACCGGTGCCCGCGACCTGACCGGCACCGCGCCCAGTCCTACGCCGTATGGCGGATCACCACGAAGCCCTCTTCCGCGGCCGGTGCCACGAAGTGGCGGGTGATCTGTGCGAACTCCTCGTCGCTGGCCTGGAACGGATGCTCGCCGAGTGCATTGCGCGCGCGCAGCCGCGCCTTGCAGACGTCGTCGGCAACATCGAGGAAATGCAGTTGATGTGCAGCGCCAGCCGGCGAGAACACTTCACGTGCCCACGCGCGGCTGGCTGGCGTATTGAATGGAAAATCGAGCACCACCGAAACACCCGCCTGCAGCAATGCGCGCAGATGATCGGCCAGCACAGTGCGCAACGTGGCTGCGCGCTGCAGATAGTCGGCAATGGAATGGATTTCGCCCGGGTACAGCGCCGCCAGCCATGCGTCTTCGCTGATCAATACGTGGCGCGGCGCCAATGCCAACTGCTGAGACAGGGTGGATTTGCCGGCACCGATCTTGCCGCACACCAGGTGCAGG
Organism: Stenotrophomonas sp. 22692; assembly: GCF_052045015.1. Classification (NCBI taxonomy): domain Bacteria; kingdom Pseudomonadati; phylum Pseudomonadota; class Gammaproteobacteria; order Lysobacterales; family Lysobacteraceae; genus Stenotrophomonas; species Stenotrophomonas sp. 22692. The sequence continues at coordinate 101,173 of NZ_JBQEMR010000004.1, read as the reverse complement.
GTCGGCGCAGGGTCGTTCGATGAAAAGTCGTGCATCTGCGTTCTCCTGGGTGGATTCATCTACCCGGGAGAGCGCTGCGTGCAGCCCGCCTTCCCGGGCGGGCTGCATGGCCGTGACGACCGCGCGCTACCCCGCCTTCCCGTGAGGAATGCGGATAATCGACGCGGTGCTGTGCAGGGCCATGCCGCCAGCGTAGAGCGCCGCCTGTTCGGCCCGCAACCCCCTGCGGCAGTGCAGCGCGCGCAACGTTTCGTTGGCATCTATGCTCGGCGCCATTCCCGCATGGAATGACCCCGATGCGTCCCTTGCTTCGATGCACTGTTGCCCTCTGCCTGCTGCCCTGGATGACATCGCTGGCTGCACCGCCGACGGCGGCACGCATGCTCAGCGGCGAACTGCAGGGCGCGCCCTGGCGGTTGGATGTACCGGCAGACTGGAACGGCGACCTGGTGATGCTGGCCCACGGCTATGAGCCCGTGGGCGTGCCGCGCACCACGCCGATGGCCGCCAACGACAGCACGGCAGCGCTGCTGGGCGCCGGTTACGCCGTCGCGCAGAGCGCATACTCCAGCCAGGGCTGGGCAGTGACCGATGCGATTACCGATACGGAACGCCTGCGCCAGCAGGTAGTGGCTGAACTCAAGCATGTGCGCCACACCTGGATGCTGGGATTCTCGATGGGCGGTGCCGTGACCATTGGCAGCCTCGAGCGCTTCCCGCAGCACTATACCGGTGGCGTGTCGCTGTGCGGTGCCAATCTCAGTGGCGAACAGATCGCGGCCGACCTGCTGACCACGCTGGTCGCGTTCGATTATTTCTTCCCCAAGGCGAAGGGGCTGCCGGGCACCCGGTTGGCATCGCGCGAAGCCGCCGCGCTGCCACAGGGCGAGTTGTACCAGGGCATCGCCAATGCACTGCAGCACGATCCATTGCACGCCGCGTTGCTGGCGCAGCGGCTGCAGGTCTCCGCTGATGCACTGGCCGGCACGATCAGCCTGCATGCGCTGGTCCTGCATGAACTGGCCACGCGCAGCGGCGGCATGCCGGTCGGCAACCTTGGTGTGGTGTACAGCGGATTCGGTGACGACGCCGCGTTCAATGCCGGCGTGCAGCGCATCGATCCCGTGCCTGCGGCGCAGGCGCATGTCCGCAATGCGCTCGCATTGACCGGCGCGGTGAAGCGACCGCTGGCGATCCAGTTCAACCACAACGACCCCACCATCGTGCCGCACATGCAGGCGGTGTATCCGCAGATGGCCGCACGGGCTGGCGCGCGACCATTGCCGCGCGTGCTGCCGCCAGTGGGCGAAGGGCATTGTGGCTTTTCGGAAGCACAGGTGGTCGACGCCTTGAAGGCGGTACAGCACTGAGACCACCGCGTGCCGCAGCGCATCAGGACCGTCCAGCAAGTGCTGCTATGGTGGCCCGGCCCATTGACGGGCACACAAAGGACTGACGTGATGATCAAGACGACCTTGAAGACCGTGATGCTCCTTGGCATGGCCGTGACCGGCCTGGCCTTCGCCGCAGACTCCTGCGAGTTCTGCACCCTGAGGTACGAACAATGCCTGCGTGCAACCCATGGGCCATTGGGAAAGACCTCCGAGCAGTGTCTGGCCGAGTACAAGCTGTGCCGTGAAATGGACTGCCCGTCGCCCTGACCGGTGTCCGGCCGGCTCCTTCGGGGGCCGGCTCAGCCCGCCATGCTGCCAAACGCTTACGATGCAGGGATCGGTGCAATGCCTGCCGCCTCCGCTCACTGCTGAAACAACGCATACGATGGCCTTCTTCGAACGACTGAGCGATACCCGCTACCTGCCGACCGAACACGCTGGCGGCGCCTGGAACATCCGCGAACAACACATCGCACCTGCGATCGGGCTGCTGGCGCACCACCTGGAACGCGACGCCGCAGCGCGCGGGCACGGTTTCCTGATCGCCCGCCTGTCCTACGACATCCTCGGCACCATTCCGATCGAAGCGATGGAGGCCGACGTACAGGTGCTGCGCGCTGGTCGCACCATCGAACTGGTCGAAGCTACGCTGCGTCATGACGATCGCCCGGCGCTGCGCGTGCGTGCATGGTTGATGCGCCCGAACGATACGCAGGCCATCGCCGGCACGCCGATCGCTGCCATTGCACCGCCGGAATCAATGCCCGCATGGGATCCAGGTACGGCCTGGCCAGGCGGATTCATCAAGAGCGTGGAGATCCGCCGGCACGATCAGGGGCCAGGCCGTGCCACCTACTGGGCGCGCGCGAAGCATGCGCTGCTGGACGGCGAGCCGGTCAGTCCACTGGCCCGTGCCGCCACCCTGTTCGATCTGTCCAATGGCATGGCCGTGCGCGCCGATCCGAAGGAGGTCGCCTTCCCCAACCTCGATCTGACCGCGCACCTGTTCGGCATGCCCGAAGGCGAGTGGCTGGGCATCGACACGTCGGTGTCGTTTGGCCACCAGGGTCTCGGCTTGACCAGCACCGTGCTGCACGATGCACGCGGTCCGATCGGCATGCTCGGCCAGGCACTGACCGTGCGCCCGTGATCCCAACGGGCGGCGTCAGCCGCCCAGCGTGCCCATGGTGAAGGTGTAGCCGGAGCTCATCAGGAATTCGCGCATGCGCATCTCCGCGCGCCGCGGTGAGGCGAGGTTGGCCGGTGCATACAGCGCGTAAACCACGCCCGCGCCTTCGATGGACTCGCGGCGCACCCCGCAGTGGCGGGTCTCCGAAGCAATCACCCATCCATCCTTCAGTCGATCCGGTCCAATCGACTGGCCGTTCATCAGCCGGAACGTCAGCCAACGTACTTCCACAGAAGATTTGCTCATTGCCGGCGTACCGCCAGCGTGCCGCGATCGTTCATGTCCTTGCTCGCCATTGCAGCTCCCTAAGACTTGGAACTCGACCATAGCGCCTTGCCATGTCGTGGGCGAATGAGACTGGCAGGGCACTTATGTCGCCAGGCCGAACCGCTTCCACAGTGCTTCGCGCCCCGGCTGCGTCAGCCGCAGTTCGCGTCGGCCCTCAATCCGCCGAAGCCAATCGTTCTTCACGAAGCTGTCCAGCATCGCCTCGCCGACCAGCCCGGCCAGATGCGGGCGCCGCTCGGTGCAATCCAGGCATCCTCGGCAATAGCGTGCAGGCTTGACCGTCACGGGAAGCCGCAACAGTTCAGTCAGCGGCTGGCCGAGCTCCCGCAGGAACGCTGCACCCTCCACACTCACCTGCCAATGCCCCTCGTGCGGGACCAGGTGTCCTGCCCCCAGCAAGCGGTCGGTGATCGCCACTGCGTGCACGCCAGCCAGATGCCGATAGCAGCTCCGCGCCTGACGCAACGCCGGCATACTGCGTGATGCGGAAACCGTGCAGGACGGCGTGCGGTCGGCAACGCGCAGGATGCCCTCCAGCATGTCGGCAACCTCGTGCGAGGCCAGCCGGTGGTAGCGGTGTCGCCCCTGCGCGACGGCGACCAGCAGATCGCCCTCAATCAGCCTGCGCAGATGCGTGCTCGCCGTCTGCGGTGTCACTCCGGCCACACGAGCCAGCTCCGTCGCGGTATACGCACGCCCATCCATCAGCTGCAGCAGCATGGCCGCGCGCGCCTGGTCACCGACCAGGGCACCGACGCTGACAAGGGAACCGGAGGTGTGGACCATGCCCGCATTGTGGCACGCCGTTGCGCGCCGACAGTTCGATGCAGGCCGAAGCATCGGCACCCGCTGCCACGGCACAGTGGACACCCCGATAGCGCAAGGCCTGCCGTGAAAGCCGCTCCGATCCCCCGCCGCCGCATCACCCCTTCGGTCCTGTATCCCGGCACACCGGTGCTGCTGATGACCACGCTGAACGACGATGGCAGCAGCAACATCAGTCCGTTGTCTTCGTTCTGGGCCTTGGGCAACCGGGTGGTGCTGGGCCTCGGCGTGCAGGGCCAAGGCTATCGCAACCTGCAGTTGCGCAACGAGTGCGTACTGAACTTCCCCTCATCCGCACAGGCCGCACAGGTCGAGGCCATCGCGCGGGCGACAGGCTGCGATCCGGTGCCCACTGCCAAACAGGCGATGGGCTACGTGCACGTGCGCGACAAGTTCGCGCTGGGTGGATTCAGTGCAGTCGCCTCCACCCACGTCGCGCCAGAGGCGATTGCCGAGTGCCCGCTGCAGGTGGAAGTCAGCGTGATGGCGATGCACCCGCCCGGCGAGGATGACGGCCAGGGCTTCGTGATCGTTGAGGGACGGATCCGTTGCGTGCATGCGCACGAAGCGATCACCGTGGCGGGCACCCAGCACATCGACGTTGCGCACTGGAAACCGCTGATCTACCTGTTCCGCCACTACCTGGGCGTAAGCGAACCGGTCGGCCGCAACTTCCGCGCTGAGACGCCCGCGGGGGCTTCTGTCTAGCTCTCTAGACCGTTTCGCCCTGCAGATCGAGCAAGGCCGTGGTCCAGCGGCGCTCTCCCAGCGCGGCCACCATGCCGCCTCGATAGACGAAACGGCGCGCGTGACCGTCTTCGATGAAGCAGGTCTCGTTCTGCATTGGCACATAGCCCGCAGAGGCGTAGTGCCGATGATCCAGGGCGAACAGCACGGCGAAATCGATACCGCGTTGGCGCAACTCGGCGTGCGCAGCTTCGATCAAGCGTGACGCGATGCCCTTCCTGCGAACGTCAACGCGCACCACCACGCCGCCGCTCAAGCCTATGCGTTCCGGCTCGCCGTCCAGCAATACGTTGCGTTCGTACAGTGCGAGGTGGCCGACCACCTGATCACCTTCCATCGCCAGGACCAGAGCGACCGGCCCCGGGATGGCATAGCCGTCGCCCTGCATGTCCGGGAACGCCTCGCGGAGCAGATCCTCCGCTTGGTGACGGTGATCCGGCGCCACGCGCTCCCTGCTGGATACCTGAACGTGCATTGCCCTGTCTTCCTGGAACATGTGTCCAGCCTCATCGTGCCACGGAAACATGACCGTGCCCGCGGCAACATTTCACCGTCAGTGCAGCGAGATCCAGTACGAGACGATATCCGCGTAGCTGCCCGCGCGTTTGACTGCCCGCGGCTCTGTGCCAATTACGCTGAAGCCCAGCGATTCATACAGCGCGCGCGCGGCAGTATTGTCCGCCAGCACAGTGAGGGAGAGCGATTCAATGCCTTCCGCGCGCGCAGCCGCGAACGCTGCAAGAAGAAGCTGGCGGGCGACACCCTGGCCACGATGGTCGGTGCCCACATGGACACTGTGCACTTCTGCCGTATGCCGTCGCGCCATCCGCACCGGGCGTACATAACGCAGGAAGCCCGCAAGCATGCCGTCGATGAAAGCGCCGAAGTAGCGCGTGCCGGGATCAGCAAGCTGGGCGCGCATCACCTCCGCCGAGTCATTCTGCGCCTCGGCCAGCGTGGACAGGAACGCCGCAGGCGACTCGCAAAGCGCCTGCAACCGCGCTTGCCAGAGAATCTCGGCGTCGTCAGCGCTGAGTTGCCGGATAAGCATGCGACACCCTCGTGAAGCTGTTGATGCACAGGTGCCCAGCGTAGCGCGGGTCCACTGATGCGGCGTAAATGCAAGAATGTGGAACGTCCTTTTTCATTCTCCTTCTCCGCCATGACTGAACTGCAGATTCCCCGCGTTGGATGCGGCGCCGTTGTCCGTGATGCCGACGGCCGCATCCTGCTGATCCAGCGCGGACGCGATCCGGAGCGCGGGCATTGGGGCCTGCCCGGCGGCAAAGTCGACTGGATGGAAACGGTGGAGGCCGCCGTGGTTCGCGAAATCCGCGAGGAAACGGCGCTGGAAGTGACGCTGCTGCGCCTGCTGTGCGTGGCCGATCATTTCGAGCCTGCGCTCGCGCAGCACTGGGTCGCGCCGATCTTCGAGGCTCGGGCAGCTGCGGGTGCCGAGGCCTCCATCCAGGAGCCGGGGGTTCAGACCGGGCTGGGCTGGTTCGCGCTGGATGCCCTGCCCCAGCCGCTCACGCAGGCCGCGGTGCAGGCGTTGGCCCGGCTGTAGCGGGTATCGATCCGGGCGCGTGCTGGTATCCAGGCAAACAAAAAGCCCTGACCGAGGTCAGGGCTTTTCAATTGGAGGCCTCAAGCGGAATCGAACCGCTGTAAACGGATTTGCAATCCGGTGCATAGCCACTCTGCCATGAGGCCAACGTACTGCGCGCCAGGAACAGAGCCCTGACAAGACAAAACCCCAAGATGGGGCCTGTCGGAACATGGAGCGGGAAACGAGACTCGAACTCGCGACCTCAACCTTGGCAAGGTTGCGCTCTACCAACTGAGCTATTCCCGCGTAAGCCGACATGGTACCGGAAATCCGGAAAACACACCAGCGATTTCACCTTTCTGACTGCGCGTAAAGCCTTGTGGCTCAACGTGCCCCGCCTTGCCGTGGCGAGAGAAAAACAAGGCCCCTACCGGGGCCCTGTAGAATCTGGAGCGGGAAACGAGACTCGAACTCGCGACCTCAACCTTGGCAAGGTTGCGCTCTACCAACTGAGCTATTCCCGCAGATTCCGTTCGACCTGCGTCGAAGGAGCGCTATTGTGTCCAAATTCCTTCACGCCGTCAACAGTCTTCACTCCATGCGGTCACAGGCGTCCGCACTGAGGTACGCTGCCCCGCCCAGCCCCTTGCGCCCAGCCCCTTGCGCCCATGCTCCTTCGCGGCTCGCCCCTGTTGATCGCCCTGCTGCTGCATCTGCTGGTGGCCCTGCTGTACTGGGCACTGATACCACTGGGAATGAACGGGTATCGCGACCATTTCGGCTTCACTTCCCATCGGGACATCGGCCTGGGCATCGCCCAGTTTTATCTGTTCTGGATGTTCATTGGCGCGCAGCCGCTGATCGCAGTGCTGCGGCCGCTCTTCGCCAAGCTGCTGGTGCTGGCCATTCCCTTGGCATTCGCAACCTGGACACTGATGCACAACCACCCGCTGCGTCTGCTGTACTTCACGGTCGGGCCCGGCCTGCTGGCACTGGCCGCGATCGCCATATCCGTGCGCCATGCATCACGTAGCCACTTGCCCACCACCACGGACACCGCCGATGCCTAGACGCTACGTCCGCCTGTTCTGGCTGCTGGTCGCGCTGACTTGGCTGGCGCTGATCGCCGCGCTGGTCAATGCCGGCTTCACCCCGGACTACTGGCTGCTGCATCACCTGGAAGGCGCCGAGCTGCCCTATCCGACCAGCACCGTCATCGTGTTCGCGTTGCTGGGTACGGTTGAACTGGTGGTGGCCGCCTTGATCGTGCGGCCGTGGCGACTGAAACGACTGTGGCTGCGCCTGTTGATCGCCTTCGTTCTGCTGCTGGCGTGGTCGGTACCGTGGATGCTGTCGGCCATGCACCAGCCGCCGGTGCATGGCATGCACCTGCTGTGGTTGCTGCTGCTGGACGTGGGCCTGCTACTGGCACTGTGCGCGGTGTCGGCGGTGAGCGCGTGGCGGGCACTCAGGCATCGAAAGGGCCCATAGACAGCCCCACCCAACGCCAGGCCTACTTCAGGAACTCCACCCGCACGTGCTGGCCGAAGCGCGCCTTGGCTTGCCCGTCGAACTCCAGCACGCACTCCACCACCTTGGCCACGCCACGCCCTGCGTCTTCAGGCAGGCGCGCCTGCGCGAACACCGGGCTGATGCGCACCACGCGTGCCGGCGGCAGCGTGCCGGTGTTCTCGGCGCCATCGCTGTCCGGCACGACGGTAGCCTTCATGCCCACCTGCACGGCATCGGCATAGGCGGCGCTCAGTTCGGCACGCACCTGCAGCGGACGCGCCGGCAACAGCGAGATCGCCGGCTTGCCGGCCTGCACGAATGCGCCAAGGCCCGGTACCTGGCCGACCACGGTGCCGGCTTCCGGTGCACTCAACGACATCTGCTGCAGTTTCAGTCTGGCGTGTTCCAGCTTGTGTTGGGCCATGTCGACCTGCGCACCGGCCACGTCGACGTCGGCGCGCACACCGGCCAACTGCTGCTTGGCCGCATCGGCCTGCTGGTTCGAGGACACACCTTCGCTGGCGCCCGTGGACAGGCGGGTGGCGTTGCGCTCCAGTTCGCGCAGCTGCGCTTGGCTGCCTTTCAGGCGGTCATTGGCCAACGCCAGATCGGCGGTGGCCATTGCCACTTCCTGCTGCAGCAGGGCGCCATCCAGCGACAGCAGCAGCTGCCCCTTCTTCACCACGGCGCCTTCCTTCACCGGCGCAGCGGTGATCGAGCCATCCACCGGCGGCGCCAGTGCGATCAGCCCGCCTTCGACGTCGATGATGCCGCGCGCTACGGCGACCTTGCTGGCGACGGCAGTGTCCGCCTTGCCTGAGGGTGCAGATGCCGGGGTGGGCGCCTCCCTGGAGCAGGCACCGAGCAGCAATGCCGCGGACAGGGCCAGGCTGAGGGGAAGCAGGTGCGACATCTTGGTCATGGGGCGGACTCTACAGTTTGATTCTGGCGGCGGTCACCACGGACCATGCCGTCTTCCATGGCGATCACCCGATCGGCATGCCGGATCAGGCGCGGATCGTGGCTCACGCACAGCACGGTGGCGCCATGCGCACGTGCATAGCGATGCAGGATGTCGATCACGCGCTGGCCGTTCTCGGCGTCCAGCGCGCTGGTGGGTTCGTCGGCGAAGATCAGCGTCGGCGACTTGGCGAAGGCGCGGGCAACGGCTACACGCTGCTTCTCACCGCCGGACAACTGCGCCGGTCGCATGTGGCTGCGATGGCTGAGGCCCACTTCTTCCAGCGCCTTGCGGGCCAGCGGCTCGCTTTCGCGATTGCTCATCCCGCGGTAGCCCAGCGGCAGCTGCACCTGCTCCAGCGCAGTCAGTGCCGGGAACAGATTGAAGCCCTGGAACACGAAGCCGACATGATGCAGGCGGAAGCGCTCCACTTCGCTGCGGCTCATGTGGCCCACATCGTGGCCGAGTGCGTGCACGCGACCGCCATCGGGCGATGACAGGCCGGACAGCAGCGACAGCAGCGTGCTCTTGCCGCAACCCGACGGGCCCGATACCAGGGTCAGCTCGCCGGGGTAGATGTCCAGCGACAGCCCGCGCAACACCGGCACCTGCACGTCGCCGGACATGAAGCCCTTTTCAAGTGCATCGGCCTGCAGGGTCGGGGCGACGGCGCGCAAGGAAGTCATTGGCCGGTCCTCAACGCAGCAGCAACGATGGATCGGAGCGGACGACACTGCGTACCGCCATGATGCTGGAGAGCATGGCCATCACCGCAACCAGCGCCACGCAGCCGAGGATCACCATCGGTGTCAGCTGCACCGGAACGCGCTGGGTCTGCGCGATCAACAGCACCACGGTGCTGAAGGCCGCCGCCAGCAACATACCCACGCCGCCGATCAGCAAGGCCTGCTCGAACACCACCCGCGCCAGCGCATAGCGGCCTGCACCGAGTGCATTGAGCGTGGCGTACTCACGCACCGAGCCGGCCACCACAGAGGCGAACGACTGGTTGGTGATCACCGCGCCGACGAAGCAGACGATGACGGCCATGAACAACACCGCGATGCCGGCGCCGGTATCGAACAGCCAGTACTGCTGCGAGCGGCTGGCGAACGCCGGCGCGGTCCAGAACTCGACCGGCGTGGCCCGGCCCATCGACGCGGACAAGCGGTCACGCACGCGATCGGCCAGGTCCGGCGAGCGCAGGCCCGCCACGAAATAGGTGCTGCCCTCATGTGGGTCGGTACCGGCGATGGCGCGCGCAGTATCCAGCGAAGCCAGTACGTTGACACCACCAAGGCCACGCAGGCCCGGTTGCGCGGCAACCACGCGCACGGCCTTGCCATTGATCCAGGCACGGTTGTTCTGCAGGTCCACGCCGAGCGTATCCAGATCGGCGCTGTCGACGATCACCGCACCCGGCTCGCGCAGCTGCGCGCGCAGATCGGCCGGCAGGATGCGAGCGAACATCATCGCGTCGTCGCGGGTGGAAATGCCGGACAGGTATACCGACACATTGCCGGTGCCCTGGGCACTGGAGCGCCATTCGCCATCAACCCACTCGTAGGGTTCGACGCGGGTGACATCCGGATCCATGCGCAGGTGGCTTTCCACATCCGCGCTGATCGCATGACCGTAGTTGACACTCTGGGTGCCGGGGAAACCGGCCCAGATGTCGGCCGACGATGCCTTCACATAGATCGCGGCGGTACCGAAGATGCCCAGCACCAGTGCAGCCTGCACGATCAGCAGCACGCCGGCGAAACACATCGCCAGCACCACCGGCAGGAACCGGCGCCACTCATAGGCCAGGGTCTTGCGGGCCAGCGCGATCATTGCTGCTCGCCCTCCCCCTCGACCGGCAGCGGTGCGCCGCCAAGGGCACGGTAGAGCGACGCAAAGGCCAGCACGCGTGCACCCTGCGCGCCGATCAGGTCGGCCTGCGAGGCGAGTGCCGCACGCTGCGTGTCCAGCCCATCGAACTCGCTGGACAAACCCAGCTGCACCTGCCGCGCATGGCGCTTGACCTGCTGGTCGGCGGCATCATTGGCCACACGCAGCGACTGGATGCTGCTGCCCTGGCGCGCCAGGCTGCCGAGCGCACCTTCCACTTCGCTCACGCCTTCCAACACCGCCTTGCGGTAGCCGAGCAATGCGGCGTCCAGCTGCTTCTCATCGGCATGGAAACGCGCGCGGCGTTGACCCCAGTCCCACAGCGGAATATCGACGTACGGGCCGATCGACGGACTGGAATCGGAATTGGAGCGGGCGTTCTGGGTAAGGTTGTAGGCATACAGGATGGAGCCGCCAAGGCTGACCCGCGGATACATCGCGGCGCGTGCCGAACCCTTGCTGGCCGCAGCCTGCATCACCTCCGACTCGGCCAGCAGGATCTGCGGACGATGGCGCAGCAGATCCGCGGGAACCTGCTGCAGCGAGAACGTGCCCAGCTTCGGCGGCGTGCGATACGCGCGCCAGGCCGGATCCGGGCCGTCACGGCCCAGCAGCAATGCCAGCGCGCGAGCCGCGTTGTCGGCGTTTTCCCGAGCCTGTGCTATGGCGGCACGGGTGGCGGCCTGGCGTGCGCGCAGGCGGTCCAGCTCGCCGGGCTCATCCAGGCGCAGGCGCTGGCGGACCAGGGCCAGTTGTTCACCGCGGTCGTCCACGGTCTGCTGCCGGGCCAGCAGGTCCTGCTGGGCCTGTGCCACGGTCAGGTCCAGATAGCTGCGCACCACGTCGGCAATCACCGCCACCTGTGCGGCATTGCGCAGCGCCTCGGCGTTGCCGGCCGAGGCCTGCGCGCTCAGCTGCGCGCTCTCGGCGGCGCCGAACAGGCCCAGGTCCCAGATCGCTTCGATGCCGGCATGGAAGTAGGTATCGACGGCGGCGGCGTCCTGCACCTGCTTGGCGCTGGCCGAGATTTCCGGCAGGAAACGCGAGTCGGAGGTGCCGGCGACGATCCGCACGGCCTGCAGCCGCAGCGTGGCCTGCTGCAGGTCGAGGTTGCCGGCGATGGCCTGGTCCACCAGGCCGTCCAGCGCCGGGTCGGCCAGCACCTTCCACCACTGCCTGGCGTCCACCGCCACACCCTGCCCCTGCGGCACCTGGGTCCAGGCGCTGGGTGTGCGATCAGGCAGGTCCGGGACGGACACCGACATGCAACCCGCCAGGGCCAGGGTTGCCAACAACGCGCCGGGGCGCAGCACTGCCTGCAGGGAGAGTCCACGCCCTGTCCTGGGCACTGCCACTGAAGTGATACGCCTGACCACCAGCCCGCCAACGTGTAGAAGGAGCATGAAGGCTACCGTGCGATTGTGGAGCGAACATGGAGAAATCGTCCAAAAAAGGTCACAGCACGCGTGCGGTTCAGGCAACGCCGCCCCAGCCTTTCACTACGCTTTCAATGCGTTCCCAGCACGGAACACTGGACGACTTTCACGGCGTATTGCACATTGCGGCAATTCCTTGCTTCGATGCTGCCCGACCGTGAAACACCATCGCCGCTGGCTGCTGATTGGCTCGATCACGACAGCGACTGTCGGTGTGATCGTGCTCGTCCTGACCACCCCACTGGTCTCGAACGCACTGCTGCTACTGATGGAGCGCAGCAACTTCATTCCCGCCGAATCCTCGATCCTCACCTTCGAGCCGTATGCGATCAACGACGGCTCGTCGAACTACTGGTTGTATGGGAAGGACCGCACCTACTACTACCACTTCACCTACGAGGATGACGTTCCCTACGTCTACATCCCGCAGGACAACCGCTGCCCCGGTTTCGACCGGCAGAATGCCCGGACCTGGTGCAGCGCCCTGCCCGGCAAGGCACGCCAGCGCGGTGGTGGTGCAACCGGTGTGACAAACGAAAAACGCTCCCTTTCGGGAGCGTTCTTCTTGAATCTGGAGCGGGAAACGAGACTCGAACTCGCGACCTCAACCTTGGCAAGGTTGCGCTCTACCAACTGAGCTATTCCCGCAGATTCCGTTCGACCTGCGTCGAAGGAGCGCTATTGTGTCGATATTGCTGCACGGCGTCAACAGGAATTTTCACCTGAAGTGAAGGGCGGCGTTCAGGCCTCCAGGACCGATACCTCAGGTCCGCAGGCCACGGCGGTGGAAGTAGACCTGCTCGGCAATGCGCCGCGTGGCCGCCGTGTGCAGCAGCGCGTTGAGCGGCCAATCGGCCTGCAGATGATCCATCGCCCAGCGCAGCATGCGCTTGCCATGGAACGCCGGAGCCACCTGCCGCGCCACCCGTTCCGCTTCCGGTCCTTGCCCACGCAGATGGCGGGCCATCGCCTCGCCGACCGCCCAGCCATGCCGCCACGAGGAGTGGATGCCCCCGGCGGAGAGCGGCGAGACGATGCCCGCCGCGTCGCCGGTCAGGATCACGCGTTGGCCGGTAATCGGCCCATCCGGCCGGCCGCAGGGCACCAGGCCGGCGCGGGTGGCCGAGGGACGCGCCGAAGGCGGAATGCCGACCACATCGCGCACGTGGCCGAGGAAACCTTCAATATCCGGCGGCCGCACCTGTTGCGGGTCATGACGCAGCGCCAACCCGACCTGCAGGCCGGTTGGATTCTGCGCGACCCAGCCGATGTAACCCGGCGCGTAGCGCTTGCTGACGAAGCAATGCAGCGCATCGCCCTGCGTCACCTGCAGGCCGGCGAACTCACGTTCGACGCCGTAGAGGTTGTCACGCACCTGGCCGAGCCCGGTGCGCTGTGCCACACGTGAACGTGCGCCATCAGCGCCAACCAGATAGGCGCAGCGCCCTGCCCCATCCACCAGCCAGCCGTCACCATTGCGATGTGCATCGGTGAAGGACTGCTGCAGGCGCAGGTCGACACCGTTCGCGCGCAGCTCGCTGGCCAGCCAGCGCATCAGGTTCGGCGTATCGGTGGTGAGGAAGTAATAGCCCGGCGCGGCCAGCAACACGCTGCGCAGATTCGGCGCATACAGGCGCACGTTTGCGACGCGTTGCACGAGATGTTCGGGCATGCGCCCCAGCCAGGTCTGCTCCATCGCCTCTTTCACCACGATGCCGGTGGTGTGCAGGCGCTCGCCGGGGTCGGCCTTGCGTTCCAGCACGCAGACGCGCAGGCCGTACTGGGCAGCGGCCAATGCGCAGGCGGCACCGGCGAAGCTGGCGCCGACGATGACCACATCGTGGTCGTAGGCGGAGGGAGTGTGGGGCATTGCTGCATCGTCCTGGAGGAACACAGATGCAGCTTCGAACGGGTGCGTGGTGACGCGATGGGGTGGCGGTGAAGTGGGGATGAAGCGGGCTCTACGCAAACGAAAAACGCCCCCTTGCGGGAGCGTTTTTCTTGAATCTGGAGCGGGAAACGAGACTCGAACTCGCGACCTCAACCTTGGCAAGGTTGCGCTCTACCAACTGAGCTATTCCCGCTTGGGAGGCGAAATTTTACCTATTCCAAGGAAGGCGTCAAGCGCTTTTTTTCAGGGTCTGCGAGATGCCCGGCGTCGCGTATCGGCGCCATGCGTGGATACGCGCATCGATGGGCTCAGTTGCCCAACTTCTTCTGCCGCGCACGCTCACGCGCGGCGCGCTCGTCATCGCGCAGGCTCGGCCAGGCTGCATGCAGGTACTGCAGGCCCGACCACAGGGTCAGCACTGCGGCAATCGCCAGGGTCCAGTCGCCGATGTGGAACACCGGCCAGCCCATCCAGATGTCTTCCACCGGCACGTTGGGGGCCACCGAATACAGCAGGCACAGCAGCGCGACCATCTGCGCGGTGGTCTTGACCTTGCCGATCATCGCCACGCGTACCTTCGCGCGCTGGCCCAGTTCGGCCATCCATTCGCGCAGCGCCGACACCGCGATCTCGCGGCCGACGATGACCGCCGCCCAGAACGCCATCCACGGCGTCGGGTGGCCCTGCACGATCAGGAACAGTGCCACTGCCACCATCAGCTTGTCCGCGACCGGGTCGAGGAAGGCGCCGAATGCCGACTCCAACTGGTAGCGGCGGGCGATCCAGCCATCGAGCCAGTCGGTGATCGCGGCCAGGCCGAAGATCGCCGCCGAAGCGAAGTTGGTCCAGGTGTAGGGCAGGTAGAACACCAGCACCAGCACCGGGATCATCACGATCCGCAACAACGTCAGCCAGGTGGGCAGGGTCAACTTCATGCTTGCGTGCTTCTCTCTCTACTCGGCCGCATCAGGCGTGGCCAACCCGTGCAGGTTAGCGTAGATACGTGCCGCGAGGGCGTCATTGATGCCTTCCACCTTGGCGATTTCCGCTTCGCCAGCGGCTTTCAGGCCGACCAGGCCACCAAAATGCTTGAGCAGGCTGGCGCGGCGGCGCGGCCCAATACCGGGGATGTCCTCCAGCTTGCTGGTCATCCTCGCCTTCTGGCGGCGGCCGCGGTGGCCGGTGATGGCGAAGCGGTGGGCCTCGTCGCGCACCTGCTGGATGAACTGCAGCGCCGGATTGGCTGCGCCCGGGCGCAGTTCGCGGCCATCGGGCATCACCAGTGCTTCGTGGCCGGCGCGGCGCTCCACGCCCTTGGCCACGCCCACCAGCAGCACGCCTTCCACGCCCAGGTCGGCCAGTGCGGCCTGCGCCTGTGCCAGCTGCCCGGCGCCACCGTCGATCAGCAGCACGTCCGGCAGCACGCCCTGCTCTTCCACCGCACGGCGGAAGCGACGGTCGATGGCCTGGCGCATGGCGGCGTAGTCATCGCCCGGCTCGATGCCGCTGATGTTGAAGCGGCGGTACTGCGCGCGCACCGGGCCTGCCGCGTCGAACACCACGCACGACGCCACGGTGGCCTCACCCAGGGTGTGGCTGATGTCGAAGCATTCCACACGCTTGACCGGCTCGGCCAAGCCCAGCATGTCGCGCAGTGCATCGCTGCGCGCGTGTTGAGCATTGCGGCTGTTGAGCTCGGTGGCCAGGGTCAGCTGCGCGTTGCGACTGGCCAGCTCCACGTAGCCGGCACGCTCGCCGCGCACGTTCCACTTCAGCTGCACCTTGCGCTCTGCCGAGGCCGACAGCGCGGCGACCAGCAGGTCGGCGTCGGGAATCTCGCGGTCCAGCAGGATCTCGCGCGGCGGCTCGAACTCGATGTAGTACTGCGAGACGAACGCGGCCAGCACTTCCTCCGGGCTCTCCTCGCCGTTGGTGCGCGGGAAGAACGGGCGGGTACCGAGGTTGCGGCCATCGCGGAAGGCCAGCAGCAGCACGCAGGCCTGAGACCCCTGCATGGCCACCGCCAGCACGTCCAGATCCGCGGCGCGGCCATCCACGTACTGGCGGGTCTGCATGCTGCGCAGCGAGGAGATCAGGTCGCGCAGGCGCGCGGCCTGCTCGAACTCCAGCGCCTCGCTGGCGGCCTGCATCTGCTCGCCCAGCTCGCGGGTCAGTTCGTCGCTCTTGCCTTCCAGGAAGAGCGCAGCGCGGCGCACCGACTCGGCGTAGTCCGGCGCCGGTACCAGCTCCACGCAGGGCGCGCTGCAGCGGCCGATCTGGTACTGCAGGCACGGCCGCGAGCGGTTGCGGAACACGCTGTCTTCGCAGCTGCGCAGCTTGAACAGCTTGTGCATCAGGTTCAGCGTTTCGCGCACCGCGGTCACGCCGGGATAGGGCCCGAAATAGCGACCGGGAATGGCGCGCGGGCCGCGATGCAGGGCGATGCGCGGCCAGTCCTCGCGGGTCAGCAGCACATGCGGATAGGTCTTGTCGTCGCGCAGCGAGACGTTGTAACGCGGCGACAGCGACTTGATCAGCTGGTTTTCCAGCAGCAACGCCTCGGCTTCCGAGCGCGTCACGGTCACGTCCATGCGCGTGATCTGCGAGATCATCGACATGATCCGTGCGTTCTTCGGGCTGCCGTTGAAATAGCTGCCGACGCGGTTGCGCAGCGCACGGGCCTTGCCGACGTACAGCAGGGTGTCGTCCGCCGCGTACATGCGGTACACGCCGGGAGCGGTGCTGAGCTGGGCCGCGAAGGCCTTGCCGTCGAAGACCGGAGCGGGAACGTCGGTCATTCGCTGATCGGCACTTCGCTGAGCACGCCGCTGTCGGGATCGAAGCGCAGCACGGCATGGGCGTCGGTCTCGGCGATCCACACCGCACCTGCGCCCACCGCCAGTCCAGCCGGGCCATGCAGGCGGCGCGGCAGCGGCTGGGTGGTCAGTTCGCCACCGCCCAGGCGCAGCGTGCGCAGGCGACCGTTGCCGGTATCGGCAATCCACAGCAGCGGGGCGTCCGAGCTCAAGGCGATCGCCTGGGGGAACTGCAGGCTGGCCTGCGCACGCGGGCCGTCTTCACTGCCGAAGCGCCACGGCCCCTGCCCGACCAGCGTCTGCACCAGGTCGCCGCGCAGTTGCAGCGCGCGGATCGAGGAACCCAGCGCATCGGCCACGTACAGCACCTGCTGCACCACGGCCAGCGCGGTTGGCTGGGCAAAGGCAGCCAGATGGCCGCTGCCATCCCGCTCGTCAATGGAACCACTGCCCGCGCGCCATTGCAGGCTGCGCTGGCCCAAGTGGTAGCTCCAGATGCGGTTGTCGCCGGCCATGGCGATGTGCAGCTGGTTGTCGGCGATGGCCAGGCCAACCGGATGGTCCAGCGAGACCTGCCGCGCCTGCGCGACCGGACCTTCCACCGGCGCCCCGGGACGACCGTTGCCACACAGCGTGTCGACGATGCCGGTCAGCAGGTTGATACGGCGCACCGCGTGGTTGCCGGTGTCGGCGACGTACAGCGAATCGCGCTCCAGCACCAGCGCCTGCGGGCGGTGGAACGCCGCTTCGGCGAGGTTGCCGTCCATGAAATCGGCGGTGCCGAGGCCGAACTGGCGCAGGATGCGGCCACCATGGCTGCATTCGAGGATGCGGTGATGGCCGCTGTCGGCGATGTACAGGCGTTCGGTGCTGACCGCCAGTCCCTGCGGGAAGCGCAGGGACTGGCGCGGTTCCGGATGCAGTTCGCTGCCGCCGCGCGGCGGCGCCGACGGTGCGCCTTCGCACAGTGCGTTCAAGGCACGCTCCAGTTCGCCGGGCGCGCCCTGGCCGACCAGCCGCTGCTGTTCGCGGCCCTGCGCATCCAGCAGCACCAGGGTTGGCCAGGCGGTGATGCCGAAGCGGCGCCAGCCATCCCAGTCGGCATCAAGCAGGACCGGCATCGTCAGGCCCTGGCGACGCAACAGCTTCAGTGCTGCACCGGCGTCGCGTTCGAAGTCGAAGCGCGGCACCTGCAGCACCAGCGGCTGCAGCTTGCCTGGGTGGCGCGACAGCCATTGGCCAAACTCGGCCAGGCGTTGCGCGCTCCAGGCGGAGGCGGCGTTGACGAACAACAGCGCCACCGGCCGACCGCGCAGTTCGGTCAGGGTGCAGGGGGTGGCATTGAGCCAGGTGGCGAACTCGGGCAGGTCCGGGACGGGCTGGACGTTCATGGCCCGATTATGCCGGAGTCGGCGTCATGCAACAGTCGTGCCACGGCACGTTTTGCAGCATTGTCGACCAATGTCCAGACCTGTTCGAAATGATCACTGCCGCCGGTGTAGGGATCCGGGATCGCCACCCGGCCCTCTCCGCCCGACCATGGCAGGTACAGTGCCAGGCGTTCGCGCTGGGCCGGTGTGGCGATACGGCCGGCATCACGCAGGTTGGCCTCGTCGGCGCACAGGATCCAGTCGAAACGTTCGAAATCCACAGCCTGCAGCTGGCGTGCACGCAGGCCGCCGATGTCCACGCCGTGCCCGGCCGCGCAGGCGATCGCACGCCGGTCCGGCGGCTCGCCCACATGCCAGTCGCCGGTGCCGGCCGAATCCACCTGCACCCGCCCGGCCAGCGGCGAGGCCTCCAGGCGTGCGCGCAGCGCACCTTCGGCCATCGGCGAACGGCAGATGTTGCCGAGGCAGACGACCAGCAGCTTCATCGTGCCGCCAGCGTCTGCAGCAGTGCTTCGGCGCGCTCCAGGTCCTCGGGCGTGTCGATGCCGGGTGGGAACGGCTCCGGCGAGATCGCCACGCTGATCGGGAAGCTCGCTTCCAGCACGCGCAGCTGTTCCAGCGATTCGACCTGCTCCAGCTGGCCCGGCGGCATCGCCGCGAACTGCTGCAGGAAGCCGGCGCGGTAGCCGTAGATGCCGATATGGCGCAGCCAGTTGTGACCAGCCGGCAACGTGTCGCGGCTGCGCGCAAAGCCATCGCGGTGCCACGCGATCGGCGCGCGGCTGAAGTACATCGCCTCGTTGCGCACGTTGCGCACCAGCTTCACCACGTTCGGATCGAACAGGGTTTCTGCATCCTCCACGGCGGTCGCCAGGGTCGACATCGGCGCATTGCCGTCAACCAGCGCCTGGGCCACCGCACGGATACCCGCAGCGGGTGCAAACGGCTCGTCGCCCTGCAGGTTGACCACCACGGTGTCATCGGCCCAGCCGGCGATGCGCGCGCACTCGGCCAGGCGGTCGGTGCCGGAGGCATGCGAGGTGGCGGTCATTGCCACCTTCACTTCGGCCAGGCCGGACAGTGCGTCGGCAATGCGTTGATCGTCGGTCGCGACCCAGACCTCGCCGGCACCGGCCTGCAGCGCGCGGCGCGCCACATGCAGCACCAGCGGCTCACCGCCCAGCAGGCGCAGCGGCTTGCCCGGCAGCCGCGAGGCGGCATAGCGGGCCGGGATGGCGACGACGAATTCGGTCATGGGGCGGTACTCGGCAGGCTCGTTACAACGGGAATGCGGCTGGCGGCGCATGAATGCAAGCGCCGCCGTGCCACTCAGTTCGGTCGCAGCTTGTCCAGGCGGTCGGTCAGCGCCACCCAGAACGCGGCAGGCAGCTCGGCGCGCAGCGGGACCGCGTAGTGCCAGTCATTGCCGAACGCCCGGCATTTCACCGCGTCCTTTTCGGTCATCAGCACTGGCAGCTGGCTGCCAAAGGACAGGTCCTGCGGCTGATAGGCCTGATGGTCGGCGAAGGCGTGCGGCACCACGCCGATGCCTCGCGCGCGCAGCATGTCGAAAAAGCGCTGCGGGTGGGCAATGCCGGCCACGGCGTGCACGCGCTGGCCCTTGAAGTACGACAGTGGACGGGCACGGCCACCGGCCAGCGGCTGCGCGCTGTCGATGTGCAGGGCCATCGGCCACTGGCCGAAACCACAGGCCTGGGCCGCAGATTCCTCATTGGCCTGGCCAAGATTCACCACACGGAAATCGCACTCGCTGGCGCGGCTGACCGGCTCGCGCAGCGGTCCGGCCGGAATCATCCGGCCATTGCCGTAGCGGCGCTGCGCATCGACCACTTCGATCTCGATGTCGCGCGCCAGCCGGTAGTGCTGCAGGCCGTCGTCGCAGACAATCACATCGCAGCCGGCCTCGATCAGCGCCCTGCCGGCAGCAACGCGATCACTGTCCACGCGCACTGGTACGCCTGTCTTCCAGGCAATCAGCACCGGTTCGTCGCCGCCCTTGGCGGTCGGCGTATCCGCCTTCACCCTCAGCGGTTTGTCCGCATCTTCGCGGCCGTAGCCACGACTGGCCACGCCCGGCTTCCAGCCGGCGGCACGCAGGCGCTCCACCAGCGCGATGGTCAGCGGCGTCTTGCCAGTACCACCGGCGGTGATGTTGCCAACCACGATGACCGGCACCGGCAGCGTGTAGCGCTTGCGCCAGCCACGCCGATAGGCGCGCCGGCGCAGCGCGGTGACGCCGGCATACAGCGGCGCCAGCAGGCGCATCGCCCACGGAACCGGGCTGCCGTCGTACCAGTACGGCGGGGTCTGGGTACCCTTGCCGGCCATCAGTCCTGCCTTTCGCGGAACTGCATGCTGTGCAGATGCTGGTAGAGGCCACCCATGGTGAGCAGCTCCTTGTGGGTACCGCGCTCGACGATGCGACCGTGGTCCATCACCAGCACCTGGTCTGCATGCTCGATGGTCGACAGGCGGTGCGCGATGACCAGCGTGGTGCGCTCGGGCATCAATCGCTGCAGCGCGTCCTGCACCAGGCGCTCCGATTCGTTGTCGAGCGCTGCGGTGGCTTCATCGAGGATCAGGATCGGCGCGTCGCGCAGGATCGCACGGGCGATCGCCAGGCGCTGGCGCTGGCCGCCGGACAGCAGCGCGCCGTTCTCGCCCACCGGGGTCTGCAGCTGCTGCGGCATGCGCGCGATGAACTCCCAGGCGTTTGCGGCTTCGGCCGCCGCTCGGATCTGTTCATCGGTCGCGTCCATGCCATAGGCGATGTTCGCGCCAATGGTGTCATCGAACAGCATGACCTTCTGCCCGACCATCGCCACCTGGCGACGCAGGTCGGCCAGCGGATAGTCATCCAGCGCCACCCCATCGAGGGTGATGCGCCCGCCGCTGGGTTCGTAGAAGCGCGGCACCAGCCGGATCAGGCTGGTCTTGCCGCTGCCCGAGCGACCGACGATGGCGGTGACCGTACCCGGCTTGGCCACGAAGCTGATGTCGTCCAGGGCGATGCCACTGTCTTCGCGGTAACGCAGCATGACGTGCTCGAAGGCCAGTTCGCCACGCACGCGCTGCACCGTGTTGCGGCCATCGTCGCGCTCGACCGGCATGTCGAGGATGTCGAACAGGCGCTCGGCGGCGGACACACCGCGGGAGATCGAGGACTGCACGCTGGTCAGGCGGCGCAGCGACGGGATGATCGCCGTCATCGAGATCATCAGGCCCATGAACTGGCCGGCATTGAGGCGGCCCGCCAGTGCTTCGCGGGTCGACACCCAGACGATCACCGCCAGCGCCAGCGCGGCCAGGAACTGGACCACGCTGGAGGCACCGGCACGGGTGATTTCCACCTTCATGTTCAGCGCCAGCATGCGGTTGGCCAAGCGCGAGTAGCGCGACATTTCGTGCTGCTGCGTGCCGTGCACCTTCACTTCCTGCTGGGCCGCCAGCGACTGCTCGGCAGTCTGCGCCATCGTGCCCATGCCGTCCTGGATGCCGCGGCTGATGCGCCGGTAGCGCTTGCCGACGTAGGACACGATCACGCCGATCATCGGCACCACCACCAGCATGGCCACGGTCACCTTGACGCTCATCTGCAGCATCACCGCCAGCATGGCGATGATGGTCAGGGTGTCGGCAACCACGGTCTTGAGCGCGTCGGCACTGGCCTGGGTGACCTGCTCGGTATCGAAGTTCAGGCGGCTGACCATCACCGGCGTCGATTCGGTATCGAAATGCGAGGACGGCAGGTGCAGGTACTTGGCCAGCACCTGTTCACGCAGGTCGCGCACCACGCTGCGACCGGTCTTGGCCAGCGCGTAGTCGCTCACCCAGGTGGCGGCGCTGCGCATCAGGAACAGGCCGAGGATGGTCAGCGGCAGGATCACCGCCATTTTCGGTTCGGGATTGACAAAGCCGCGGTTGACCAGCGGCTCCATCAGCTTGGTGAAGTGGTAGCCGGCCACCGACTCCACCGCCATGGCGATGACGGCGGCGACCATCATGCCCCAGTAGGCGCGGGTGTATCCCAGCAGACGTTTGTAGATCGGCCACACCGGCGCGTGTTTGGAACTCATGGACGCACCTCGGGTGCTGTTGCAATGGCAATACGGCGGAAGCCGAGCTGACCGAGCGCATCCTGCGCGGTCACCACGGCCTGATAGGGCGTGCGGGCATCGGCACGCAACAGCACCGGCTGGGTGCGGTCGCTGCCGGCAACGGCCGCGATGGTCTGCTTGACCGACTCGACGTCGTTGCGCAGCACTTCCTGGTCATTGATGAAGTAGCGGCCTTCGGCGTTGATCAGCACGCTCAACGAGCGCGGTGGCTCATTGCTGGGCTGCTGGCTGGCCGTGGGCAGCTCCACCTGGAGTGTCGAGCGCGCATCGAAGGTAGTGGTGACCACGAAGAAGATGATCAACACCAGGATGACGTCGATCAGTGGCACCAGGTCGATATGCGGCTCATCCTGGGACCGGTCGTTGCCGATACGCATCGATCAGGCCTTCGCCATCGCCGCGCCGGCCGGGCGCGTGGCAGCGGCAGGGTTCATCACCCCGGGTCGGCCATCCAGCGTATCCAGCAGCGCGCTGGCTTCCTGCTCCATCTCCACCACGTAACCGTGGATGCGGCCCTTGAAGTAGCGGTGGAACATCAGCGCCGGAATGGCGACGATCATGCCGGTGGCGGTGCACACCAGCGCCTTGCCGATACCACCGGCCAGCTGGTTCACATCACCCACGCCGTGGTCGAGGATGCCCAGGAACATCTGGATCATGCCGATCACCGTGCCCAGCAGGCCCAGCAGCGGCCCGGCCGAAGCGATGGTGCCCAGCGCGTTGAGGAAACGCTCCATGCGGTGCACCAGGTGGCGGCCGGTGTCTTCGATGCGCTCGCGGATCTGGTCGCGCGGACGGTTGCGCGCTTCCAGCGCCGCGGCCAGCAGCGCGCCCAGCGGCGAGTTCGCGCGCAGGGTCTGCAGGTGGGCCGGGTCGAGCTTGCCGCGTGCCGCCCAGTTGCGCACTTCCTGGCCGAGGCCGGGCGGCAGCACTTCAGTACGCCGCAGGGACCAGAAACGCTCCAGGATGATCGCCAAAGCCAGTACGCCCACCAGCAGCAGCGGCACCATCGGCCAGCCACCGGCCTTGACCAGTTCCCACACGTTTCAACCCTCCGGCCCAACGGCCGCTTGTTCGATCGGCGATAGGATAGCAGCCGACCGCGCCCGCCCAGCGGCATCCCACCAGCGGGATGCGTGGATGCGCTGTTCACGCAGCTGCAGCCCTTGTGCGCCAAGCCATATGCGGATCGCCCCGGAATCGGCCGTGGCCAGTACCTCGGCCCCTTGCGCCCGCCAGCGCTGGACCACGTCCTGGCGAGGGTGCCCGAAGCGGTTGCGGTGCCCGGCCGAGACCACCGCCAGCCGTGGCGCCACGGCCTCGACCCACGGCGCGCTGGAGCTGGTGCCGCTACCATGGTGCGGCACCAGCACCACATCCGCCTTCAGCGCTGCCGGAGACGCCTGCAGCAGCGTCCGCTCGGCCGGCCGGCCGATGTCACCCGGCAGCAGGACCGCGCCGTGGCGGCTGGCGATGCGCAGCACGCAGCTGTCTTCGTTCTCGGCCTGACGGCTGCCCGGCGCCGGGTGCAGGACCTGGAAATCTACCCCGTCCCACTGCCAGCGCAGCCCCTGCTGGCAGGGCGTGGCGCCAGCGATGGTGCTGCCCGGTGGCGCCAGCAGCTGCAGTCCGGGCAGCTGCCGTCGCAGGCTGGACAGGCTGCCGGTGTGATCAAGATGGTCATGGCTGAGCATCACCTGCCGGGGCGGCCCCTGGCCGAGCGCGCGCAGGGCCGGGACCAGAATCCGTTCGTTGCCTTCGCCGCCGGTCGGCGGCCCCACGTCGTACCAGAGCGCGTGCCGCGCCGTACGCACCAGCACCGCAGTGCCCTGCCCTACGTCATGCACCAGCAGCTCCAGTTCTCCTTCGGCCGGTGCATGCCGGGCGGGCCACAGCAGCGGCAGGCACAGCAGCAGGCCCGCCAGGCCACCGCCGGCGCCGCGTGGCAGCAGCCACCAGAACACCCCGGCCAGTGCCGCCGGTACCGCCCAGCGCGGCGCCTCGGCCAACCACCACATCGCCTGCGGGTGCAGCGCCAGTGGCTGCAGCGCCTGCCAACTCAGCTCGAACAGCCAGGCAGCGGCACGCCAGGCCCAGCGCCCGGCACCGTCGTGCAGCACCTGCAGCGCAGTACCCAGCAACGACAACGGCACCACCAGCAGGGTCCACCACGGAATGATCGGCAGGTTGACCAGCGGCCCCAAGCGCGCGGTGCCGCCGAACAGGGCCACGCACAGCGGCAACAGGCCGAGGCTGGCCACGCCCTGCGCGGCCAGGAAGCCACGCAGGCCCCCACCGGCGCCCTCCGGCCCGGTTCGCGGCAGGCACCACAGCAGCCACAGCACGCCGCCAAAGCTGAGCCAGAAGCCGGCCGACAGCACCGACAGCGGCGCCGGCAGCAGCATCACCATCGCGGCCAGGGCCAGCCCCTGCCCCGCACCCACCGGGCGACGTCCGGCACGGGCCAGTGCCACCAACCCGATCATCAGCGCCGCGCGCACCGTTGGCAGCGCGCCACCGGCTGCCACGGCATAGGCAGCTGCGGCCAGCGCCGCGCCCCATGCCGCCGCCTGCGGCCGTGGCCAGTACCGTCCCAGCAGCGGGCACAGCCACCACGACACGCGGCACAGCAGCACGCCGAAGCCCGCCACCACGCCCACGTGAAACCCGGAGATGGCGACCAGATGGGTCAGGCCCAGGGCGCGCAGGTGTTCCCAGTCGGCATCAGACAGCCCGCGGGTGTCGCCCAGGGCCAAGGCCTGCACGAACCGCGCGGCAGGATGTGCCACCTGCGTGGCGATGGCATCACTGCTGCGCTCGCGCCAGGCCGGCAGGCCCTGCGCAGGCGCGTGCTCACGGGCAGCGCCCGGGTCGCGCACCGTGCCATTGCCGGAGATACCACGCAGCAATGCATGGCGTTCGCCATCGAAGCCACCGGGATTGATCCGCGAGCGTGGCGCACGCACGCGCAACGACATCTGCCAATGCGCCCCGGCACGAACCGCATGGCGCCCGCCGGCCTCGTGCGCTGACGATCCGCGCCACGGGTCGTTCCAGGTGACCTGCAGGCGCTTGCCGCGCAGCACTGGCAGCGTATCGGCCTCCTTCACGTGCAGCACGAAACGCGTGTAACCGGGGCCTCTCTGCGGAAGATCGGCCACCCGCCCGCGCACCTGCACATCCTGCGGCGGCGCGTCGGGTGGAAGCTGGTCGTGCAGGGCCCACTGCCCGTGCACTGTTGCCCATGCCAGGCCGAGCATGACTGCAGCCCAGGTGCGGCCTCGCCAGCGCAGCAGCCAGCCCGCGCCACCGGCAACCGCCATCGGCACGCTCAGCCACAGCGGCAGCAGCGCCGGCATCTGCACGCAGGCCAGCGCGCCCAGCACCAGGCCGGCGGCGCAGCCGGGGCCGAACAGGGCCGGCGCGGAACGTTCGGAAACCATTCCAGCAGCCTGCCGCCGGGCGCGACAGGTTGCCTATCGGGGTTTTCCCCGCGCGGCTGTCAGCGCCGGACGGTGCCGCGGTGGAAATTGACCCGGAAGCTGGCACCACCGCCAGCGGCCTCGCCGACACTGACCGAGCCGCCGTGGTGCTGCACGATTTCCTTCACCAGATGCAGGCCCAGGCCACTGCCACTGCCCGCCGCGCGCAGGCGATGGAACGGCTCGAAGATCGCTTCACGATCGCTCACCGGAATACCGGCACCCTGATCGCTGACTTCCAGCAGGCCACGTGCATCCAGGCGCACGCAGATGGTGCCGCGTCCGCCGCCGTGGACAATGGCGTTGTGCACCAGGTTGGCGATCACCCGTCCCAACGCCAGGCTGTCGCCGTGGATCCACACCGGCATCTCAGGTGCATCCACTTCGAAGCCGTAGCCGGCACCGACCACCAGCGGCGCCAGATCGGCGGCCGCTTCACGCACCAGCAGCGCCAGATCCAGCCTCTGCAGTGCGCCGACATTGCGATCAAGTCGCTGCAGGTCAAGCAGGTGCTCGGCGACGTTGCCGAGCCGCGCCACGTCGGTCAGCAGCTGCGACTTCAGCTCGCCCTGCGGCAGCTGCGACAGACGCGCCTGCACCACCGCGATCGGCACACGCAGCTCGTGCGCGGCATCGGCAAGGAACTTGTCACGCGCAGCATAGCCCTGCTGCACCTTGTCGATCGCGTCGTTGAAGGCTTCGACCAACGGCGCGACCTCGGTCGACACCAGCTGCGCATCCAGCCGCGCACCCGGCTGGCCGATATCCAGCTCCTTGGCCTGTTGCGCGGAGCGGCGCACGCCACGCATCGCGCGGTGGATCACGGTCGGCATCACCAGCAGCGTGACCACGATCAGCGGCAGGAAGAACCACAGGCCGATCAGACGCAGCACCATCAGCGCGCCATCCAGCAGCCCGCCCTTCGGTGCCCCGCCCACCATCACCGTGATGCGCCGTCCATCCTCGTTGCGGATCATCACCCGCGCCACATCCAGGTAGGGCGGCACCAGCGAACCAAGTTCGGTCGCGCCCAGCGTCGGCAACCGCGCCAGCAGCGGCGCGTGGATCGCCGGAATCGTGCCGCGCTCCAACCAGACCCCCTTGTCGTCGACTGCCGCGAACCAGAGGTTGCCGCCGGCACTGGCATCGAGCTTTTCCCAGCGCGCCTGGTCCAGCACCAGCCGGCCACCATCGCTGTGCACCGCCTTGGCCACCGCCTCGGCCATGAACATGTCCATGCCCCAGGTGTCCTTGTCACCCCAGGTCAGGATCAACGCAACCACAGCGAACAGCACGGTGAAGGCCTGCGCCAGGAACAACCGCCAGGCCAGCCCAAGCGTGATGGAGCGGATAGGACGTGCCATCTCAGGCCTCCGCCAGCAGGTAGCCGACGCCGCGGATCACATGGATCTCCACGCCGGCCCCGGCCTGTTGCAGCGCCTTGCGCAGCTTGGAGATATGCGCGTCCAGTGCATTGGACTGGATCTCGTCATCGAAGCCGTACACTGCCGCCTCCAACGCGCTGCGGGTGACGGTGCGTCCCTGTCGCATCGCCAGCGCCTGCAGCACCAGCACCTGGCGCCGGGGCAGCGCCAACAGCTGGCCCTCCACCTGCGCCTGCAGCGATTCGAAGTCGAATTCCAGCCGGCCCAGATGCAGGCTTGGCGTCACCATCGCCGAGGGCCGGCGCGAGACCGCGCGGATCCGCGCCATCAGCTCTTCGATCGCCACCGGCTTCACCAGGTAGTCATCGGCACCGACATCCAGCCCCTCGACCTTGTCCGACAGCGTGCCCTTGGCGGTCAGCATGATCACCGCCAGGTTCGGGCGCAGCGCGCGCGCGGTGGCGACGAACGCCACGCCATCGCCATCGGGCAGCTGGCGGTCGAGCAGCATCAGCTGGTGCACCGGCTCGCGCAGCGCGATCGCGGCTTCGGCCAGGCTGCCGACCACGTCGGCGACCACGCCCTGCCGCTCCAGGCCCGATTGCAGGGCACGGGACAGATCGGGATCGTCTTCGACCAGGAGGATGCGCATCAGGGGCTCGGCTACCGGAAACGGTGCCGATCATAGTGCCTGGCGCCGGCTTTGGGCGCCTTCGCGTGCCGAATGCCAAGGCGCAATGTTCTGACAATGTTGTGGCCGCACCATGCACAGCCATCCCCCGCAAAGTGGCTGATCGATGCCGTCGCTGTCCCCGACCCTGCTGCGCCCGTTGCTGTTCTCCGCTGCCATCGGCCTCCCGTTGATCACCCACGCCGCCGACCGGAACCCGGGGGTGCAGGCCGGTATCAGTGCCGGCGCGACCTCAGGGGCCTACGCCCACTACGACGTCAAGCCGCTGGTCGTACCGTCCATTGCCTGGCAGGGCGAGCGCTTCTTCGCCAGCCCGGGCTCGCTGGGCATGTACCTTTACAAGCGCGAAGGCCTGCGCCTGTCGGCGGCGGTCACGCCCTACACGCTGCGCTTCAAGACCGACGACGTGAACGATCCTCAGCTGCGTCGCCTGCACAGCCGGCAGATGTCTGCCATGGCCGGCATCAATGGTGAATACAGCGCCGACTGGGGCATCGTCGAGGCCAGCGTGATGCGCGAGGTCACCGGCCACGGAGGTGGCATGGAATCGCGTCTGCACTACAGCTATCCGATCCAGGCCGGTCGCTTCACCTGGGTGCCCAAGGTCGGCGTGGTGCACTCCAGTGCGCGCCTGCTCGACTACTACTACGGCATCACCGACGAAGAAGCGCTGCGCTCGGGACTTGCCGCGTACAACCCGGGCAGCGCGACATCGCCGAGCCTGCAGATCGCGGTCAGTACCCCTCTGGGCACGAAGTGGCGCGCGACCGGCGTCGTCGCCAACCAGTGGTTCGGCGATGCCGTAGAGGACAGCCCGATGGCCCGTCGCGGCACGCAGACGTCGGCCTTCATTTCCCTGATGCGCTCGTTCTGATCGAGCGCCCGCAACGGACAAGGACCCCCCATGGCCTCCGTCTCCCCTGCTGCTGAAGCGCACGCGATCCTGCGTGCCCCGGACCTGGACAGCGCCGAGCGCGCCTACCTGGGGCTGCTGCCGGACCTGGAACACGTGAACGCGTTGACGCGCCGCGCACTTGGCCTTTCGCGTGCTGCCGATGCGGCACGCGGCTATGCGTTGTCGATGATGCTGGTGGGATTGCGCCTGCAGGAACTTGAGATGGGCGAAGCAACCGCAAAGGAACATCGCCAGGCCACCCTGCGCAGTCTGCGCCAGGCCTTCAGCGCCTGAGCGCAGGCCAGCAACGCTGCCGGCGCTGCAGGGCAGTGGGAAGACTCAGCGGAATGTGGTCCACGCCAGCACGGCCGCCAGCAGGGCCACCCAGATCACCGCCTTGAAGGTACCCTCCAGCATGTTGCCGCCGAACAGCAGCTCGAGGATGGGATTGGGTCGGGAAACCGGAACGTGATCGCTCATGCGGCAGCTCCTTGCAGTGACGGCGCGATTGCGCGGTAGACCGAAGTCTACGCCTGCACGGCCCGGATTCATCGCCCCCCCGGCCGTCTTTGGCGGCTCAATTCCGGCCTTCGTCGCAGACCGGCTGCAGCACCCCACATGTCATGCCAGCCTGCGTGCACTTTCCCGCTGGAGCACCGTGCCATGCCGATGCTTGCCCTGATGCTGCTGCTCTCCAGCCTGTTCGGCGCTGGCAACGAGCCCACTGAAGAGGCCCTTCGCAGCCAGATCCTGATTGCCGAAACCCAGCGGCCGGAAGCCGTACGACAGGATTGCGGTTCGCCCTCCCTGCTGCTTTACCGGCTGCGCCAGGACCGGGTCCTGAGGCTGGCCAACCAGCCCGTGCAACGCGAACCCGCCGATGCCCAGCCCACGCGTGGTGCGACGGTTCGCGTTGCCCAGCTCTGGGAGCGCGTGGACGGCCACTGGAAGTTGCAGCGGATGATCAGCGTCGAAGACCTGGCCGTGCAACGCTGACCATGTGGAACCATGGTCGATGCCTAAAACGAAAAAAGCCGGCCCAGGGCCGGCTTCCATCGTGATCCACCGCTGCACCGGCAATGCCGGGAGCCAGGTGGTGGGCGGTACAGGGTTCGAACCTGTGACCCCTACCATGTCAAGGTAGTGCTCTACCGCTGAGCTAACCGCCCGTTTTTGCTTCTGAACGTCCGCGATTGCGTCGGTGCAGGCCGCGTATATTACGGATGCCGGCCGTGAAGCGCAACACTTTTGTGAAGAAGATGCTGCACTGCCGCGTTCAGCCCAGACTTGCTTCCTTCAGCTGCCGGATCTGGTCACGCACGCGGGCGGCATCCTCGAATTCCAGGTCCTTGGCGTGCTGGTACATCTGCTGTTCCAGTGCCTTGAGACGGGACGCCAGCTGGGCCGGGCTGAGCGATCGATAGTCACTCCCCTCCTCGGCAACGCCGGGCCTGCCTTTGCCCTTGCCCTTCTTTGCTTCCTTCTCGGCGGCGTCCGAACGCGCCCCTTCCAGCACGTCGACGATCGGGCGCGCCACCGAGCGCGGAACGATGCCGTGCTCCTCGTTGTACTCGACCTGTTTGGCGCGACGACGGTCGGTCTCATCGATCGCGGCCTGCATCGAACGGGTGATCTTGTCCGCATACAGGATCGCCTTGCCGCGCACGTTGCGCGCGGCACGGCCGATGGTCTGGATCAGCGAACCGGTCGAGCGCAGGAAGCCCTCCTTGTCGGCATCCAGGATCGCCACCAGCGACACTTCCGGCATGTCCAGGCCTTCGCGCAGTAGATTGATGCCCACCAGCACGTCGAACTTGCCCAGGCGCAGGTCGCGGATGATCTCCACGCGCTCGACCGTATCCACATCCGAGTGCAGGTAGCGCACGCGGATGCCGTGCTCGGTCAGGTACTCGGTGAGGTTCTCGGCCATGCGCTTGGTCAGCGTCGTGACCAGCACCCGGTCACCGGCCTTGATGCGCGCGTTGGCTTCGCTCATCAGGTCGTCGACCTGGGTCCCCACCGGGCGGATCTCCACCACCGGGTCGATCAGGCCGGTGGGACGTACGACCAGCTCGGTGATCTCGTCACCGGCCTCGCGGTACTCGTAGGGGCCCGGCGTGGCCGACACATAGATGCTGCGCGGGCAGCGCTCCTCCCACTCCTCGAAGCGCAGCGGCCGGTTGTCCAGCGCCGAGGGCAGCCGGAACCCGAATTCGACCAGCGTCTCCTTGCGCGAACGGTCGCCCTTGAACATGGCACCGATCTGCGGAATGGTCACGTGGGATTCGTCGATCACCAGCAGCGCGTCGGCCGGCAGGTAGTCGAACAGGGTCGGCGGCGGTTCGCCGGCATTCTTGCCGGTCAGGTGCCGGGAGTAGTTCTCGATGCCGTTGCAGAAGCCGACCTCGGCCATCATTTCCAGGTCGAACTGGGTGCGCTGCGCCAGGCGCTGTGCTTCGACCAGCTTGTTCTGTGCGTACAGCTGCTCCAGCCGCTCCTTCAACTCGACCTTGATCGTCTCGATCGCTGCCAGCACACGCTCGCGCGTGGTGGCGTAGTGGGTCTTCGGGTAGACCGTGAAGCGCTGCATGTTGCGCAGCGTCTCGCCGGTGAGCGGGTCGAACAGGGTGATCTTCTCGACCTCGCCATCGAACAGTTCCAGGCGCAGGGCTTCGCTGTCCGACTCGGCCGGAAACACGTCGATCACTTCGCCACGCACGCGGAACGTACCGCGCTGCAGCTCGTACTCGTTGCGCGTGTACTGCAGCTGGGTGAGGTGGTTGATCAGATCGCGCTGGTCGATGCGCTCGCCCTTGGACAGGATCAGGCGCAACGACAGGTAGTCTTCCGGCGCGCCCAGGCCGTAGATCGCAGATACCGTCGCCACCACGATCGCGTCCGGGCGCGACAGCAGGGTCTTGGTCGCCGCCAGTCGCATCTGCTCGATGTGCTCGTTGATCGAACTGTCCTTCTCGATGAAGGTGTCCGACGACGGCACGTAGGCTTCCGGCTGGTAGTAGTCGTAATAGCTGACGAAATACTCCACCGCGTTGTGCGGGAAGAACGCCTTGAACTCGCCATACAGCTGCGCCGCCAGCGTCTTGTTCGGCGCCATGATCAGCGTCGGCTTCTGCACGTTCTGGATGACGTTGGCGATGGTGTAGGTCTTGCCCGAGCCGGTGACGCCCAGCAGGGTCTGCTTGGCGATGCCCGCTTCAAAGTTGCTGGTCAGCTTTGCGATGGCATCAGGCTGGTCGCCCGCCGGCGAATACGGCGAGACGAGTTCAAAACGGTCGCTCATGGTGTTGCCAGTTCCCGGGAAGGGTGAGTATACGGGGCAAGCGGTGACGGCCGGCTGAGGGGTTTCCGGGCAGGCAGCCGCGGCGTTGGCCGATGGTGAATGCGCGAGCACGGAACGAGGCTGGAGGCATGTCCCTTCATCTTCGCCCTGCCCGGCTCCACCGCGGCCTCCATCTGATCGAGCTGCTGATCGCTGTCATGGTGCTGTCGGTCCTGCTGGCTTTGGCCTGGGGCCCCTGGCAACGCACGCTGCGGCACTTCCAGGCGGAAACGCTGCGCGCCGAACTGGTCGCCAGCTTGTCGATGGCACGCAACGCCGCCATCACCGAACGCCGCCGTGTGACGGTCTGCGGTTCGTCGGATGGCATGAGATGTGACCAGGCATGGAGCCAGGGCTGGCGGGTGCAGGTCGAACCGGCCAACAGCGCGACCGGCGCCGCAAGGGAACTCCGCGTGCACAGGGCACGCCGGCGTCATGTCGACCTGCGCACCAGCGATCATCGGCCCGACATCCGGTTCCGGCCCGACGGCCGCAATGCCGGCACCAACCAGTCCATCGTGCTGTGCATGAATGGACAGGAGCACAGCCGCGTCATCATCAGCGTCCCCGGGCGGGTCAGGAGCCAGCGCCCGCGCAGGCCGATCCCCTGCTGAAAACTGAAATGCCATCGCGGAAACGAAAAAAACCGCGATTTCTCGCGGCTTTTTCGAATCTGGCGCCCGAAGTTGGACTCGAACCAACGACCCCCTGATTAACAGTCAAGTGCTCTAACCGGCTGAGCTATTCGGGCGGGGTGCGCATTTTAGCCAGCGTTTGGCGGCCAGCGCAAGCCCTTTTTCCAGCCGCGATGCTCAACCGCTACCAGCACTCCGCATTGGTCTTCTTGTCCGGCGTCTTGCGTCCGGCCTGATCCAGCGTCAGCGTGCCGCACACATCCTTGTCCTGGCCGGCTTCCGGCACCGCCTGCAGCGTGTAGGTGCTGGCCGTGGCCTTGCCGTTCAGGGACAGCGTGTAGCGCTTGTTGCCCTGTCGCGGCGACTGGTTGAACGGCAGTGAGAAACCGTCATAGCTGTTCTGCACCGTATGGTAGCGCTCGAGCAGCTGTGCGATCTCGACCAGATCAGCCTTGGCCAGGGCCCGGTTGGTCTTCAGCACATGACGCTGGTAGGACGGCAGGGCTACGGCTGCCAGAACGGCGATCACGGCGACGGTGATCATCAGCTCGATCAGGGTGAACCCAGCTGCAAAGCGGCGGTTTGAGGGTGCGTGCATGGGCGATCTCATGTTCATGGTCATCAGCGGATCTGCCGCCAGGACTGGCGACCGCAGGCACGCTGGCCGTATGCAGTATCCGCGCCCGGAGTGGTCAGCGTCACGATGCACCGGTCAATCGAACCATCGACCGAGCACTTCGGATCGCTGGGGTCGCAGCCCTTGCGCATCGATGTACTGACTTGTGTATCCAGCACAGGAGCCCCCGTCGCGACGTCGCCGCCGCGAGTCAACGCCCCGGCGCCACAATTCGCGCCACACAGCGGATCCCCCCCCACTTCGTCGGTGAGGCCGCCCATCGCGGGCTGGCCGGTGGCCATGTTCAGCCGATAGCGCCAGTTGACGCCACCACCTGTACCGCAGACGGACTGTCCAGGCACATACGTGGTGAACATCACGGTGCCACCCTGCAACGTCGGATATCCAAAGAAGCGCTCACCCTCCACCGTGGTATCCACGATCAGATCAACGTACCAGCCACGCTTTGTTGAATAGTCCACCGCGTTGCTGGATATGTCGCGGAATGCTGCACCATTGGCACTGATCGACTGCCCCACCAGCACGTCGCGGCTGGAGATCGCGTCGCTGAGGTTGTCCCATATTCCGTACAGCGTCTGCACAGGTGAATTGCGGGTAACGGCGTTGTCATCGGCGGTGAAATAACGACCGGTACCGAAGAACAGGCTGACGCCCCCACCCGGCCCCGCAGACGTCTGGATCGCTCCGGTGATCGGTTGCGCCACCGCGCTGCGCATGGCGGTGAACAGTGGTGTACCGCTGAGCGACACATTCCATGCCGTGGGGTCGCCCCCCCGCAGATCGAAGCGCCAGATGTTGCCCTGCATGTCACCACCGTACACGGTGTCGGCCAGGCTGCTGCTGTTGTGCAGTGCCACCGCTGTGACGTGGTTGAGGCCATTGGCGATCGCGTACTTGCCCCCGCTCGGATACAGGCGCTTGAGTACCTCACCGCTCTGGATGTCGACCACATACAACACAGGACGGCCCGTACTCGAATTGACGCCGTTACCGAACAGTGCAACAAATCGCGGCGCGCCGTTCGGATCAGTGCCAGCGACAGGCACCACCACCGGCTTGCCGAACGCGAAGCCCATGTCCGATTCGGTCTTGCCGGAAATCTCCCACAGGACGTTGCCGCTGTTGAACGCCGTTGGATTGCTGATATCCAGCGCAAACACCGAGCCGTTACCGACTGCCGTGGCGGACGGGCCGCGCGTGGCACCGCCGCCGCCGGTGGTCCCTACCAGTACCGTATGCCACGCCTCGCCGTAGTGGACGTCGGATGCCGTCAGTCCGCCGTCAACGTAGTAGCGATGGCCATAGGCAGGGTTGGCCAGTTCGGCCATGTGCTGCAGCGACGTGGAGGGAATGTAGGCGAACTGTTCAGTGCCGGCCGCGGTTCCGGTGCCGGCATTGAATCCGTGCAGCATGCCGTCGTTGGCCCCGACATAGACCATTGAGGGCGGGCCGCCAGACGCAGTCTTCGATGTCAGATAGGCCTTGTAGCGGGTACCGAGTGTGGTCTTCCAGCCTATCCCGCCCTGCTCCTTCCAGGATGTATAGCCGTAGTCATCCC
This sequence comes from Stenotrophomonas sp. 22692, assembly GCF_052045015.1. Classification (NCBI taxonomy): domain Bacteria; kingdom Pseudomonadati; phylum Pseudomonadota; class Gammaproteobacteria; order Lysobacterales; family Lysobacteraceae; genus Stenotrophomonas; species Stenotrophomonas sp. 22692. Next base: position 66,519 of record NZ_JBQEMR010000004.1, on the reverse strand, counting down.
GGGTGGAAACAATCTCGACACTGGAATTGACGATGTCGCCGAGCAGTACACTGCGCGGACGGAACCCGCTGACCGGTGAACCACGCAGATAGCTGACGAGATCGGCAACCGTATGCGAACCGAACCAGTTGGGAACGGTATTGAGCCCCAGGTTGCCCAGCTTCTCGGCGCGGTCGCGGCCGGGAATGTTGTCCGCAGTGAAATCTGCCGCTGCTACAGGAATCAACTGATTGGACTTGTTCACAAAAGTCGGCGCAGTCGACACCACGATATTGCGGCCCGAAGCGCTCATCCTGGTCGACGCCCGCCACAGCTCAGGGCCGACTTCGCCATTGGAGAGGGTCTGACGGGCGATGAGATCGCCAGTCCAGTCATTGGATCCCGACGGTACCGTGTAGTGCGCCGAGACGGTGAAGGAACCTGCGTTGACCCGGGCGCCAGTCGCGCTGCCCCCCACCGGCGCCTCGCCCGCGGCAGCACTGTCGAAGATCGACTCCAGCGCAGACTTCAGCTTGGCCGGATTGCGCGCCAGGAAATAGTTGTCCGGCACGCCAGGCACCTTGCTGTCCCATTTCTTGCCAGCCGGCACGCCATACTTGGCGGCGTACCACAGCGGGCTCTCCAACTGATTGGCCTGGCCGCTTCCCAGGCGGTAGCGCAGGACAATGGCACCTGTCCATTCTGCCGGAGGAGCCGAGGTGGTCGTCAGCACCGAACCGTTCTTGTCGCCGGGCCGCAGTACTAGTCGCTGCACGTTGTCGGCCGCGTTCGAACCCACGATCGTGTAGCCGGTGAGCATCGCGTTGCCGGCATAGGCAGAAAGATTCTCAATGCGGACCAGCACCTCATCGCTGCCCACGGTATTGCGTACAGCATTGTTGCTGCACTCCGCACTGCTGGAGCGCCAGCAGATGTTGCGGAAATTCGTGTTGTCGCCGTCGTTGCAGGTAGCGCCCACGCAGTAGCTGAGCATGGAGACCACGTCGTTGTCGTGGTCATTGCCCCACAACGAGTCTTCCCATACCAGCGAGAAACTGCCAGCCTTGCCGTCTGCGCGATAAGTTCGTCCATAGACGAAATTCGGCGAGACCGTAGACTGTTTGGTGCCGATACCAACAGAACCGAGGAAGCAACTGCGCCAGCCATTGCTGGTGATTTTTGCCGTACCGGTATTGTTGGCCTGGCACAGTGGGGCCAGGGTGATCTTGCCGTTGCCCACCGGAATCTCGAACTTGGGCAGGCTCTCAGCCATGGCCACGGTATAGGTGGTCGCAGTGAGCTTGTAGGTATCCGGCTTGTTCTGCACGCCCGGACGAAGGTCGGTCTCGGCCGCGGCCTTTGACAAGCCCGCCATCAGGTAGCTGCCTTCCGTGGAAGGCACATCCGGGCAGATGCCACGCACCAGCGACAGGCCAGTAACCTTGGCCGCGCGACAGATGTCCTCATGGGTATTGATCGAGGCATAGCGCTCGGTCAGGCCGACGCGGCCAGCCATGTAACTGCCACCAGTAATGCCTTCAAGATTGCCGATCGCATCCGTTGCCGACGCCGCAGGTGCCAGGCCATTGATCGACCCGATGTTGTCGCTATCGAACGACGGCAGGCCTGAGGACATCACCAGGATGTTGCAGGTGGCGCAGTAGGAGTTGCCGCCATCGTTCGGGGAGCGGTAGGGATCCTTCCAGGCAACCGCATTGGGCAGCCCGCTCAGGTCTCCGGACGCACTGTAGATGCCCTTGGTTTCACCCTTGATGTAGCGCACAGCTTCGGCATACATCTCGGCCAGGGGATTGCCCCAGGCACTGCACTTCTTCGAGGCATTGCCCGGATCGGTCAGATTACCTCTGTCACCGAAGCCCTGTCGGTTGAGGATGCTGTAGTCGTTGCAGTCATTCCAGTTATTGCTCCAGTTCCACTGGTCGATACGGAAGTTGGAGATGGTATTGATGATGCCTTCCGCACCACCGGACAAGCTGTTACAGAACTGACCGTTGGACAGGTTGATTTCGTCGCCGGCCGCACAGAATCCGGTGCCGTTGCCTGCGATCTTTCCGATGTTCCTCCGCACCACGCCACCATCGCGCGGATTGACATAGGTACCCGTGACCAGACCGAAGCGAAGACGGCCGCTTTCGCCATACGACTGCAGCAGCCCAGCCGGTTTCAGATAGTCCCTTGTGCCATCGTTGTACTTGCGGCAGAACGCCTCCGGGAAAGCTCCGCTGCCACTGGCGCAGACCTCAACCCGGACGTTGAAGTTGGTGGCAGAGCCAGGTGAATCAGCCTTGCCTTCATCGCTTCGGCCGGTGATGCACTGGCGGCTGGCGGTGGCCGCCCACTCGCCCCAGTTGCCCGACGCAGCGCGCATCAGCGGTGCACCACCGGATTCGATGGTGGCGTTGCAGAAGGACATGGTGGTCTTGTACGGGGTGAAACTGTTGATATCACTGCCGCTGTATACCTTTACCCACGCGTGCAGATCGTTGGGGATCTGCGCGCGCTCCAGCACGGTGCTGGCGGCGCTGTCGGTGATGCGATGGCCGCCGTACAGCACGTAGCGCATCACGTCCAGGCGACTCATCGTTGCCCAGTTCAGGAAATTGCCGGACCAGCTTCCACCGCAGCTGTGCTTCCAGGTGCCGCCGGCCTGTGCACTGGCCTTGAACTGGCCGCTGGCGTAGGAATAGCAGAGGTTGGAATCGAAGTAACCGGAGTAATCGAACTTGTCCTGGTATGTGGTGTCGAGGGTGCCATCCTCATCCAGGTCGCTGTAATCGCTGTAGGCCTTGTTGAAAAGCTGCTCGTCGCGCGACATCACCATCATCATCAGCGGCGGCTGGGTCTTCTTGCTGTACAACGGCTCCTGCGCGATGTCGTAGTCGCCAAGCGCAGCGAACAGCGGGTAGACCAACGCCCCCACCCCAGCCAGCACGGCAACGGCAGCGCCCGCGCGCAGCCAGGGAGTCGAGACGATGCGGGAGAAGCGGCGCGAAGTGTTCATGGAATGAAGATCGTATCGATGACAGCGCTGGAAGATGGATTGGCCGGATCGTCACTGGCCAGGACGGTGATCTGGTAGATGTTTTCGGTCTCTTCGTTCTTCCGGCCCCCGAGGCCGGTCCCTCCGCCGCCCATCACGCACTTATCAAGGCGCCGGGTATGGATTGCCGCAGCCGCAGTCTTGCCATCGGCCCAGGTTGCCGGGTCGAATACCGGACTGCATTCTTCCTGGTTGGCCTCGAAAACGCCGCCGCTTTCGATGGCTGTCTTGATGGCCGCCTCCTGGGTACGCACGTCGGCTTCGGCGTTCTGGAAGGCCTGATTGGAACGCAGGTAGTTGGCCGCCATGCGCTCCTGCATACCGGTAACCTGCATGCCGGCGATGCCGATAAGAGCCAGCAGGATCAACATGATCAGGGCGACATACAGCACAGCGCCTCGCTGCTGCCGGCGTGCTGTGAAGGAAGGAAGACGCGGGCGTGTGTACATGCGAGCCTCAGTTGCCAAAGAGGCGGTTGCGAAGGGCGATGGTGGTTTGATAGACAGCGCGCATGCGACCGTCTGCCGGCGCCGTGAACGTCACGCCCAGCGAAGTGAGCGCAGCGTTCTGGTCGGCCTGCGGCGCCGCCGATGGATCCGGACTGGACATCACCATCCCCAGCTGCACGGCGCCGACACGACGCCAACCATTCGCGGCCGGATTGGTAGACCCCTGCACCGTTTCGGCAGTGCCCTGGCGATCAATGAAACCGGTTGGATAAACGTCGGTAAGCCCGCGGTCCTGGCCATACAACAACTGCATGTTTTCTACGCCCTCCACCAGTGCCTCCGGCGCATTGGCCACCAGCGCGCCATTGGGGATGGCGGTGAAGCGCACGCGATACAACGAAGAACGGGCAATGGCGGCGTCATAGCCGATGTAGTACAGCGCGCTTTCTGCACGGTGCAGCATCGCCTGACCGGTGGTGACCGGACGGGTGAAGTTCCCTGCATTGTTCGGCGCATCCCCAAAGGTGACGGTGCCGGCGCCCTTGTCCACCGCGCGCGCCTGGAAGATCGTGACGCTGGCGCAGTCGGCCGCACCATACAGCCCCGGGTTGGAGACACCACTCTGCAGTACCGCAAGGCGCGCTTTGTCAAAACTGAAAATCGGCTTGCCTGGAACGCCGCCAATGGCGGTGATCGGCACACCATCCGGCATCAGGTAACGCAGCACCACGATGTCGCTGCCATTGACTCGGTTGGGCATGGCCGCAGCAAACTCGGCAGGCAGCGCGGGCTTGTAGTCGGTTCCGCCGGTTGCAGGTGTGGCTGTCAGGGTAACCGCCGCTCCCGGCGCGGTTCCGGTAGCTTCAAAGCCCTGGATCGACGTCTGGAAGTCCAGCGCCGGATGCGGAGCCGTTGCGAAGGTACTGAACAGCGAGGCATTGTCCGGTGTATTTCGCCCCTGGTCATTGACACAGCCGAAATGCCCGGCCATGCGAAGTTCGCGTTGCAGGGCATCCATCGCGAAGCGACTGTTTTCCTGCACCCGCGCCAGGCCATCGGACAGCTGGTAGGCCGCCCTCGATGCTGCAAACACCTGCACCACGCCGAGCATGACGATCACACCAATGGCCAGTGCGATCATCAGCTCAACCATGGAAAGACCCGACATGTGTCGGGATGAAGAGCATGAGGCGCGCATCACAAGCCGCTCCTGGCAGTGAACGTGGTGTCACCGGCATCGGCATTCCAGCGCTCATCCCCCCAGCTCACGCTGACCGAGTACTGGTCACCGTTCCGGGTTACTTTCCCCGTAGCGCCGTCGCCCAGCGCCTTGCCCAGGCGGCACCTCCAATCCAGGGTGAAGGCGTCTTTGCTGATGTCCTTGCCGGTGGGAGGTAAGCAGTTCTTGCTGGACGTGGTGGCGGTATAGTCGCCGACATAGACCGGCGCCATCTTCCGATTCACCCGCAGCTGGTCCAGCATCTCGTAGGTCAGATTGGTCGCCTGGGTGCGGTAGTTGGCACTCTGGACGAAGCGTACGTTCATGGTCTGCATCAGCGCGAAACCGAGCAGGCCAACGCCAAGCACGAGAATGGCGATCAGCACTTCGATCAGACTGAAGCCCCCTTGCACGCCGCGCGGGGAACGGGATCGGGACGGCCTCACTTGCAATCCTCCTTCAACAGCCGGACCTGTCCGGTCGGCGAAATGCGCAACGTTCGTTGCAGCGGTTGCTTGCCGCAGGTGTCCGGGCGCAGGGTCAGGTCCAGCGATGCATTCGCGCGGTTGCGACCACGTGGGTCAAAACCCACGGACAGATCCGGCGTACCCGCCGTAGTCAGACCCGGCCGACCGGCGCTGTAGCGGAGCACGGTCTCCCCAGCGCTCAGCGCACCATCTCCATTGGTGTCCGCCCAGACCAGCCAGCCGTCAGCCCAGCTTTTGCCATCACATGTACTGCCCGCAGACGACGCACAGACACCCGCACCACGACGATTCTTTACCGCCTCGCTGCGGGCCAATGCGAGTGAAGCGATCAACTCGTTGCTCGCGGTAGCGATGCGATTGGATCGCAGGGTGCCCTGGAAACTGGGAAAGGCGATCGTGGCGAGCACGGCCAGGACCATGATCGTGACCATCAACTCAACCAGCGTAAAGCCGTTTTGCCGGCGCAAAGACATTGGACGCTCCCCAGCGTGTTGATGGCCACGATGGGCCATCGCCCTGCCACCGGCAAGCGGCGGCAGGATGAACGGTCATTCCGGGGCGACGGGCGTCAAGGCCTTGACGACCCGCCCTCCCCTGCCTGTACCGGCGCGATCCCCATCGCGCCGGCGCAGACTCAGGCCAGCACCTGATAGCAGGGCTGGTATTCGCCGGAGATCTTCATCCGGCGCTGTTCGACGAAGGCACGCAGCAGCGCGTCCAGGGCCTGCATCATGTCCGGGTCGCCATGGATCTGGAACGGCCCGAACTGCTCGATGCGGCGCATGCCGTCTTCCTTCACGTTGCCGGCAACGATGCCCGAGAACGCCCGGCGCAGGTCGGCCGCCAGCGCGTGCGGGGCACGCCCGTGGTGCAGGTCCAGCGCGGCCATCGCCTCGTGGGTCGGCACGAACGGCTGCTGGTACTCCCACGGAATCTCGATCGACCAGTTGAAGAAGAACGAGTCCTTCTGCGCCAGGCGGTGCTCGCGCACGCGCTTGATGCCGTTGGCCATTTTCTTTGCCACCGCCACCGGGTCGCCGATGACGATCTCGTAGCGCTCGGCGGCCGCATCACCCAGGGTCAGGCGGATGAACCGGTCGATCTGCTCGAAGTACGGCGCCGCCACGGTCGGGCCGGTCAGGATCAGCGGGAACGGCAGGTCCTTGTTTTCCTCGCGCAGCAGGATGCCGAGCAGGTACAGGATTTCCTCGGCGGTGCCGACACCACCGGCGAACACGATGATGCCGTGGCCGATGCGGACGAAGGCCTCCAGGCGCTTCTCGATGTCCGGCATGATCACCAGGTGGTTGACGATCGGATTCGGCGACTCGGCCGCGATGATGCCCGGCTCGGTCAGGCCGATGTAACGCGTCACGGTACGGCGCTGCTTGGCATGGGCAATGGTGGCGCCCTTCATCGGGCCCTTCATCGCGCCCGGACCGCAGCCGGTGCAGATGTCCAGGCCGCGCAGGCCCAGCTCATAGCCCACCTGCTTGGTGTACAGGTACTCGTCGCGCGAGATCGAGTGGCCGCCCCAGCAGACGACCAGATTCGGGTCACCCGGGTTCAGGATGCGCGCGTTGCGCAGCAGGCCGAACACCGCATTGGTGATGCCCTCGGACGACTCCAGCTCGGCCGCGTAGGCCGGGCCCATCTCGATGGCCATGTAGGCCAGGTCACGCACCACCGCGAACAACAGTTCGGCGACGCCGCGGATGATCTCGCCGTCGACGAAAGCCATCGCCGGTGCATTGACCAGGTCGATGCGCACGCCGCGATCCTGCTGCGCCACCTGGATGTCGAAATCGGGATACAGATCGCGCGCCGCGCGCGGATCGTCAGAAGCACTGCCGCTGGTCAGCACGGCCAGTGCGCAGCGGCGCAGCAGCTCGTGCATGCCGCCGGCAGACGCATCGCGCAGCCGGGCCACTTCGGCCCGCGACAGCACATCCAGCCCACCGCGCGGGTAGATCCGCGCGTCCTGCACCGGCAGTGCACGGGCTGATTTTTCGTTCGTGGTCATGTCCAATTTTTCGCTTCCTTCAAGGTTTCCGACTGTACTGCCGCCCCCTTAAAAAGCAAAACGGCCGGGAAGCCCGACCGTTGGATGTGTGCTTCCCGCGTTCGCCTTTCCGGGACCGCATCGGCGGTGTTGGCACCGCGCACATTTCTGGATGCTACGCCGATGCCAGGTGACCTGCAAGGACTTTCGCCTGAACGGAAAACGGCCGGGTTTCCCCGGCCGTTTCCACTTACTGCTTCAAGCTCTGATGGATCAGAACTCGTAACGCAGGGTAAGCATTGCAGACCAACGCGAAACGACGCGGGAAGGATAGCCCGAGCTGAAGTCATACTCACGCAGTTCCTGCGGCGAGTTGCGGCCCAGGTCGTACTCGTACGAACCATCGGCCTTGACCTTGCCAGTGGTCAGGTAGCGGGTGTCGAAGTCAGACGCATTGCGGGTCCGGCCCCAGCTCTTGTCCAACATATTCAGGAAGTTGTAGATATCCAGACGCAGGATCGACTTGTGCTCTTTGAAGAAGCCCGGCAGTTCCTGCTGGATGGCCACGTCCAGCTGGTTGACCCACGGGTTGCGGGCACCGTTACGCTCGGCGACCGAACCGCGACGAGCTGCCAGGTACGGATTTTCGTCGATGCGGCGCTGGAACTCGGCGATCTCGTCGGCGGTCGCAGCACGATTGCCCTTCACGTACGAAACCTTCGCGTCATTCAGCAACGGAATGTACGCCGGGTCCTGGAAGATGCCGTCACCGTTCATGTCACCATCAACCAGCCACGTGTAAGGCAGGCCGTTGCGACCGGTGTAGAAGCCGGTAATGCTGGTCTTGTAGTCACCGAAGAACGCGTGCTCCCAACCCAACGACAGCTTGATCTGATTGCGGATCTCGCGAGTGGCGGTGCCGGCATACTCCTCGTTCGGGTTCAGGCGCGAAACGAACTGGTAGCTCGACCAGGCCTGTGAACTGGTGTCCGAACCCACCTCCGTTGCCTTGGTGTAGGTGTAGGACAGGTTGCCGTACCAACCATTCGCCATCGGCTTGTCCAACGAGAAGGTGACTGCAGTGGAGCTACCCTTGTCGGAGTTGGTCAGGTAGGTCGAGTTGGTGGTGTAACCCGGCTTGCTACCATTGTTCTTCACGCCGCCCGGAGTGACCCAGTAGCTATCACGACCATCGAACAGCTGGCCATTCGGCGTACCAATGTTCAGGGCGTTGTAGAACACCGCATCCTTGTTCTTCAGGTACTGCACTTCGACGGTGCCCACCAGGCCCATCCACGGCAGCTCATGATCGTAGCCCAGGCTAGCCTTCCAGACGGTCGGCAGCTTGAAGTCCGGATCAATGGAATCCATCTGCGCGTTGGTCGGCGCGGCGGCACCGCTCGGGAACGGCTGATTGAATGCATCCGGACTGAACGCGTACTGGCCATTGTTCGGGACACAGCCGCGAACCACGGTGTTGCCGTAGGCGCAGAACGAGGCCGAGGTCATGCCGTTGTTCTGGTACGGATTGGCAAGCCAGACGAACGGCGGGACCGACTGGAACAAGCCCACGCCACCGCGCAGCTGCGAGTAGCGCTCGGTATCGAAGGTGTAGTTGAACGAGAAGCGCGGCATGATCACCTTATTGCTGCTGCCGAGCTTGTAGTCATTGCGGAAGCCGAAGGTTTCCTCGAAACCCGGCTTGCGCGGCGGCGCCTTGTCGGCCTTCGGGATATTGGCGCGCACACCATAGGTGATCGACAGGTTGTTATTTACCTGCCAAGTATCCTGCAGGTACGGACTGATCATGGTGAAACCAATCGCAGCCGCAGTGTCGGCTTCTGAGTACCCGCCGATCGGACGGCGCACATCGTAGCGGTAGTACTTGCCTGCTTCGAAGTCAGCGATGCTGTCAAAGGTATACACACCGTGCAGATCGCGACCATACAGATTCAGCGCGTCGGTATCTTCATAGTCGAAACCACCCTTGATGGTGTGATCACCGGCGTAGTAGGTACCGAAGATCGAGGCGGTCTTCTTCTTGGTGTTGATCGCATTCTCGTGTCGATTGCGGTCTTCACCCAGGCGCACACCGTTGCTCGAGCCAGACTGGGTGCTGGCCACACCCACATTGATGGTCGGCAGGTTCTGCGAAGCGCCCGAGACCTGCTCGAACTTCTGGTAGCTGAACTTGGCCTCGGTCGTGAAGTTGTCGGTCCAATCGCTGAACAGCTGCAGTGCAGTGTTCTTGGTCTCGCTGGTCTTGGTGAACCAACGGCTGGTAAGGATCACCGAGTTTGCGTTGCTGTCGTACGGCTGCGGCAGCGACTCCTCAGTCTGCTGGTAGGTCAGGCTGGCGCGATGTGAGTCGTTGATGTTCCAGTCGATTTTGCCCAGATAGCGCTTGTTGGTCAGATTCACGCCACCGGCTGCACCATAGGTACCCGGATCGATTCCGTACTTGTTCTTGGAAATATCGATGACCCGGTCGATCTCCGCGCGCGTCACCGCACCAGTGCTCAGACCGTCGGAAGACGCCGCACCACCGAAGTCGGTGATTTCCTGTTCTTCATACGACCCAAAGAAGAACAGGCGATCCTTCAGGATCGGACCGCCCAGAGTGAAGCCCTTGGTGGTGTCCTTGCCGAAAGCATCGTAGTCCTCGCCGTTGCGCTTGCCCACCATGCTATCGGCCTTCTTGTACACGTAGTACGCCGAACCGTGGAACTCATTGGTACCAGACTTGGTGACCGCATTGATCGCGGCGCCGACCACGTCCTGAGACACGTCATAGTCGCTGACCTTGATATCGTAGGCAGCAATCGTGTCCACCGAGATCGGCGAGCCGGTGTACGGCATGCCGTTGGCGTTGAGGCCGAACGGGTCACCCTGAGACAGGCCGTCGACCGAGATCTTGTTATAGCGGTTGTTGATACCCGCGACCGAGATTGCGCCGGTAGCCTGGTCAGTCACGCTGATGCGCGGATCCAGGCGAGCGACGTCATCCAACGAACGGTTGCCCTTGGGCGCCAGCTCCAGCTTGCGGCCGTCAACCGAGGTACCCACGCCCTTGTTTTCCGAGCTGAAGACGCTCGAGCCGGCAGTGGCAACAACGTTCACGGCATCCAGGTTCGTCGCCGCCAGATCACCGCCCAGGTTGGCGTTGACCGTGTTGACCTGGTTCAGATTCAGGAAGACACCTTCTTCGGTCTTGGTGCCTTCACCGGACTTGGTGATGGTGATGGTGTACGGGCCACCCACGCGCAGGCCGCGCGCGGTGTAGCGACCCGACGCATCGGTGGTGGCACGCGAAACGGTGCCCGACTCGGTGTGGGTGATGGTGACTTCAGCACCAGCAACAGGCTGGCCTGCGGCGGACATCACCTGGCCGCCGACACCGGCAGAGGTGCTCTGGGCGAAGGCGGGAGCGGCGGCGAGCGCAGCCACGAGACCAAGGGTGAGCTTGGACATCCGGAGTGGGTGGGTCATTTTTCGGTAGCCTCGATGCGAGTTGGCGATGGCGGAAAAAAAAGCGCATCCAAACAGCCCTGCGGGTGGCTGGTCGGACATTTATCTGGGGTTCCCTACCGCTTGGCTGAAGGAAGCCACAACGGTTAACACTAGATTAACACGCTACGCCATCAATGTGACGGTTGTGCGACAAACGGCACCGGATCGCAACGCAATCGTGACGGGTTCTTCACTCCGCCTTTCCCCGGGATTTACTCGCCGGGGGGCGCCTCGCTGGCATCGAGAATCTGGCCGCGCCAGGTAGCGCCAGCACCGGACAACAGGGTCACGGCCGCGGCGGCGGCGGCCTCCGGGCCTTGCGCGGCCGGGTCCTGGTCTACGGAATAGGCCCGGGCCCGCAAGGCCGTGCGCAGCGGGCCGGGGTACAGGCCACTCACCCTTACCGGGCTGCGGCCGAGCTCGTCGTGCAGGCTGGCGATCAGGCCACGCAGGCCGTGCTGGGCCACACCGTAACCGCCCCAGTAGGCCTGACCGACCCGCTCGGGGGCATCGACCGCAAACACCAGCGCCGCATCTTCGCGCTGCCGCAGCAGCGGCAGGCAGGCCTGGGCCAGCCAGGCGGGCGCAGTCAGGGTGACGTGCACCGCGCGGGCGAAACTCGCTGGGTCTGCCAGCTCAAACGGGGTCAGGCCCGGGAAGTGAGCGGCACAGACCAGCAGGCCATCCAGGCGCCCCAGCTCGCGCTGCAGGGCCTGGGCCAGCTCGGCATAGTCGTCGGGGCCCGCGCCTTCCAGGTCCAGCGGATACAGCAGCGGTTCCGGGCCGACCGCCTGCACCTGGGCGTAGACACGGTCCAGGCGGCGAGGCTTGCGGCCCAGCAGAACCACGGTGGCCCCGGCGGCCGCAGCAGCCACTGCCGCCGCACTACCCAATCCGCCACCGGCACCGGCGACCAGCACCACGCGATCCTGCAACGGGCGGCCATCGAGCGCCCCGTCGGTCGGTGACGTCGATGGCCAGGCACTCATCCCTGGGTCGCCTCTTCGACGATGCGCTTGAGCTCGCCGGCTTCGAACAGCTCCAGCACGATGTCACAGCCGCCAATCAACTCACCGTTGATGAACAGCTGCGGGAAAGTCGGCAGGTTGGAAAAGCGCGGCAGGTTGGCGCGGATCTCGGGCTCTTCCAGCACGTTGACGGTGCGCAGGGTGACTGCGCCGGCCGCCATCAACGCCTGTACGGCGCGGCTGGAGAAGCCGCACATCGGGTATTGCGGGGTGCCCTTCATGAACAGCACGAGCGGGTAACGATCGACCTCGGCCTGGATTTGCTGCATTACCGCCACAACCACACTCCTTGCTTCGCCGGACAAACCGACCGTGATGGTCGGCTAGACTGCCCACGGTAGCCGCCATTGTAAGCGGATGGAACCGGCTGCCGCCGCCCCCTGGCCACGAACCTGTCCATGCCTGTCGAATTGCCCGCCCTGCCCTATCTTCCCGGCTCCCTGCAGCCGCACCTGTCCGCACAGACCGTGGAACTGCATCACGGCCGCCACCATCGCGCCTATGTGGATGCCGTCAACGCCGGCATTCTCGGCACCGAGTGGGAGGAAGCGTCGCTGGAGGAGATCGTCCGCCACGCCCAGGGCACGCTGTTCGATGCCGCCGCCCAGGCCTGGAACCATGCCTTCTACTGGCAGTGCCTGCGCCCGCGCGGCGGCGGTGAGCCGCAGGGGCGACTGGGCGAACTGGTCAAGCGCCAGTTCGGCGACGTGCAGCGCCTGCGCGAGGAATTCAACCGCACCGCGCTGGGCCTGTTCGGCTCCGGCTGGGTCTGGCTGGTGCAGCATCCGGGCGGGCAGCTGGGCCTGCAGGCCACCCGCAATGCAGGCACGCCATTGACCGGTGAAAGCACCCCGCTGCTGTGCTGCGACGTCTGGGAGCACGCTTACTACACCGACTACCAGAACGATCGCGCGCGGTATCTGGACGCGTTCTGGCAGATGGTCAACTGGGAATTTGCCGAAAGCCAGCTGCGCTGAGCCCTGTAGAGCCGAGCCCACGCCCGGGTCGAGTGGCAGCCGCAGCGGCGCATCGTCGTTGC
>NZ_JBQEMR010000004.1:0-53734 GCF_052045015.1 Stenotrophomonas sp. 22692 | reverse complement strand
ACGCCCGGCTGCTGTCCGGCCAGCCGAGCATGGGCTCGGCTCTACAGATCAGGCATCACGCGCTCTCGTGCGCGGCCACGGCGTCCATCACCCGCGCCGAGTACACCAGCGCCGCACCGGCGTTCAGCGACACCGCCACACCGAGCGCCTCGGCGATCTCCTCGCGGCTGGCGCCGTGCTTCAGCGCGGCATCCACGTGCACGGTGATGCAGCCGTCGCAGCGGGTGGTCACGGCCACCGCCAGCGCGATCAGCTCGCGGGTCTTGGCATCGAGGTGGTTGGTCTGGGCACCGGCGTTGGCCAGCGTGGCATAGCCCTTGACCGTGTCCGGCGAGAGCTTGCCGATCTCGCCGATACGACCCTTAAGCTCCTTGCGGTAGGCATTCCAGTCGAGCATGGGGATGACTCCTGTGAAAGGAGCTCCACGCTACCACCGGGAATGTTGCGCCGATGCCTGCACCGGCGCGTCACAGCGTTGCACTGCCGGCCAACGGCCGGCACTACCGGGCTCAGCGATTGCGCAGCGCGTGTACCGCCGGCGCCACCTGGGCCTGGCGGTCCAGCTCCAGGCCGACCTGGTCCAGCGCATCGGCCAATGCAGCGGCATCATCGTCGCGCAACGTGGCGTGGCCGACCTTGCGACCTTCGCGCGGCTCCTTGCCGTAGTCATGCCAATGGCCACTGGCCTGAGCCAGCACCGGCGCGGGGTCCGGCATCGCGCCCAGCCAGTTCAGCATGCAGACGTGGCCGAGCATGCGGGTGCTGCCCAGCGGCAGGCCCAGCACCGCACGCAGATGGTTCTCGAACTGCGAGGTCTCGCTGCCTTCGATGGTCCAGTGGCCGGAGTTGTGCACGCGCGGTGCCATCTCGTTGGCCAGCAGTTCGCCGTCACGACAGAACAGCTCCAGTGCGAACACGCCCACATACTGCAGGTGCTCGGCGACGCGGCGGGCATAGCCGATCGCGGCCTGCTGATCGGCATCGGACAGCACGGCCGGGGCCACGCTGGCCGACAGCACGCCGTCGACATGCCAGTTGCCGGTGACCGGCCAGGCCTCGAAGCTGCCATCGCGGCCACGCACAGCGACCACACTGACCTCGCGCTGGAAGGCAACGAAGCCTTCCAGGATCAGCCCGGTGCGCTCGACCTGTGCGCCAAGCGCGTCCCATGCAGCGTCGATGTCGGCTTCGCTGCGCAGGCGGAACTGGCCCTTGCCGTCGTAACCGAGGCGGCGGGTCTTGAGGATGCACGGCAGGCCGAACTCGGCGGCCTTCGCGGCCAACTCGTCACGGCTGCGGATGTCAGCAAAGGCGGGCAGCGGAATGCCCAACTGCTGGAACAGGGTCTTCTCGCTCAACCGGTCCTGGGCCACCGCCAGCGCAGCCGGCGGCGGGTAGACCGGCATGCGGTCGGCCAGGAACTGCGCGCTGTCGGCAGGCACGTTCTCGAAATCGAAGGTGACCACGTCCACCTTGGCGGCGAAATCCGCCAACGCCTGGCGGTCATCGAAGGCACCGACGGTGAGCGGCGCCAGCGGGCCGCTGCAGGCGTCGGCTGCCGGGTCGTACAGTTCGAAGCGCAATCCCAGCGGCGCACCGGCCAGGACCATCATGCGGGCGAGCTGACCGCCGCCCAGGATGCCGACGGTCAGGCTCATTGGCGCGGATCGTCGTGGGCCATCACGTCTTCGGTCTGGCGTGCACGGAAGGCGTCGAGCGCCTGGCCGATCGCCGGCTGGTCGCTGGCCAGCATCGCTGCGGCGAACAGCGCGGCGTTGGAGGCGCCGGCATTGCCGATGGCGAAGGTGGCGACCGGAATGCCGGCCGGCATCTGCACGATCGACAGCAGCGAATCCATGCCGTTGAGGGCCTTGGACTGCACCGGCACGCCCAGCACCGGCACGGCGGTCTTGGCGGCGATCATGCCCGGCAGGTGCGCGGCCCCGCCGGCTCCGGCGATGATCGCGCGCAGGCCACGCGGGCCCGCCTGCTCTGCGTAGCTGAACAACACATCCGGCGTCCGATGCGCGGACACCACCTTCACTTCGAACGGAACACCCAGGGCTTCAAGCTTCTGGGCGGCGTGCTGCATGGTTTCCCAGTCGGAACGGGAACCCATGACGATGCCGACAAGCGGCGCGATCGGGTTGGGGGTCATTGGCCGTCACCTGCCTTAAAGACGTATTCTAGCCATCTTCCACGCAAGACGAAGAACCATGGATCGCAAGCTGCTCGACCTGCTGGTGTCGCCGGACACCCGCCAGCCCCTGTCCCTGCTGGATGGCAAGGGCCTGGAAGCCCTCAACAAGGCCATTTCCGCCGGCGCGGTGAACAAGGCCGATGGCAACCCGCTGGCGCAGCCGCTGCGCGAAGCGCTGGTCACCCGCGACCGCAAGCAGGTCTTCCGCGTTGACGACGGCATCCCGGTGCTGCTGGCCGAGGAAGCCATCCCCACCGCCCAGATCGCCGACTTCCCGGCCGCATGAGCGCGCTGCCGACGCCGGATGCGGCCGTTGTCGCCGCCGATGTCGCGCGTGCGCTGGCCGAGGACCTGGGCAGCGGCGACGTCACCGCTGCGCTGTTGCCCGACCAGGCTGACAGCGCGTACCTGCTGTGCAAGCAGGACGGGGTGATCGCCGGTCGCCCCTGGTTCGACGCCACCCACCGCGCGCTCGACCCGGAGGTGCGCATTGAATGGCGTGTCTCCGAAGGTGACGCGGTCACTGCCGGCACCGTGCTGGCCCTGCTGCATGGGCGCAGCCGCAGCCTGGTGAGCGCCGAGCGCACCTCGCTGAACTTCCTGCAGACGCTGTCCGGCACCGCCACGACCACCGCGCGTTACGTGGCGGCGGTGGCCGGCACCGGCACGCGCATTCTCGATACCCGCAAGACCCTGCCCGGCCTGCGCCTGGCGCAGAAGTACGCAGTGCGCTGTGGCGGCGGCGAGAACCACCGCTTCGGTCTGTACGACACAGTGATGCTGAAGGAAAACCACATCCGTGCTGCCGGTTCGCTGCCCGCAGCCGTGGCTGCCGCGCGCCGGCAATGGCCCGCGCTGCCGCTGGTGGTCGAGGTGGAGGATCTGGCGCAGCTGCGCCAGGCGCTGGAAACCGGTTGCGAACGCATCCTGCTGGATGACTTCAGCCCGGACCTGCGCCGCGAGGCCGTGCGCATCACGGCGGGCCGCATTCCGCTGGAAGTGTCCGGCAGCGTGGGCCTGGGTGGCCTGCGTTCGATCGCGGAGGACGGCGTGGACTGCATCTCCATTGGTGGCCTGACCAAGCACGTGCAGGCGATTGACCTGTCGTTGAAGCTGGGCCCGCCGCCGGGTTGAGGCCTACGGGACCTTGTAGCGCCGAGCCCACGCTCGGCTGCTTCTCGATCTGCGGCGCGCCCTGCACGCGCTTCGCGCGATAAGCCGGGCATGGGCTCGGCTCTACACAATCCGGGACGCCTTCACGGCTCGGCCACGCCTGCCTCTGCGACGCTGCCGGCATCCCCCACAGGAGCCGCGCATGCGCCGGATGCTCTTGCCTGCCTGTCTGCTGCTCGCGGCAGCCCCCTTGTCCGCAGCGGCCGCCGAAGCCTGCGATGTGCCACCGCGCTTCGGCCTGAGTCCGCTGGCGGTGGCCATCCGCAACACTGCCTGCAACGAGCACCGGCTCTGGTACCGGCCCTTCATCGACCGCGATGGCCGCGCCGCCAGCCTCAGCGTCACCGAAGCCGAACGTGATCACCTGGCCGACAACGGCCTGATCGCCTGGCAGCGCGTAGCCGGTTACTGGCGCGACAGCGGCACGCTCAACGCAATGGGCAGCATCACCGGCGCCAGCAGCTGCCTGGCGCCGCTGGGCACGCGCTACACCGACAGCGACTGCCGCGCGTTCCTGATCGACAACCCGTGGTCAGCCGCCTTCATTTCGTGGGTGATGGTGCGTGCCGGCGTGCCCGGCTTCAACACCTCGCCGCGCCATATCGACTACATCCGCGCCGCGTACCAGGGTGGGCCTTCGGGCGTGCCCTACCGGCTGGTCGACCCGGCCACCGCCAAGCCCGCGCCCGGCGACCTGCTGTGCTTCCTGCGCGACCGCAGCACCACGCTCAGCTACAGCGGGCTGGTGCAGGCGCTGGGCAACGGTTCGGTGGGCCACTGGAAATCGCATTGCGAAGTGGTGGTGGCTGCCAACCTGGGGGGCGACCAGACCCTGTACCTGGTCGGTGGCAACGTCATGAACACCGTGGCGATGCGGTTGCTGCAGCTGGACCGCACCGGGCTGATCAAGTTGCCTCCGGCACGCGAACGCAACAGTACCGGCATCGACCCCAGCTGCACGCCAGGCCGCGAGGACGAATGCAGCTTCAACCGCCAGGACTGGGCAGCGCTGCTGCAGTTGACCGCCACATCACCGCTGGTGATGCCGTCGCCAACTGCGACGCCAATGCAGTCCGCGCCACCGCAGCCGGTCGTCATACCGCCTCAACCAGTCTCTGCTGGTCCACAACCGACGCGGTGATGCGAGGCGCTTGATCCAGCGCGCGTTCGCCGCCATCTTTGCGGGATCGACCTCTGACGGCTGAAGCCATGCCCACCCTGCTGCTGTTGCTGATTGCCGGCGGAATCATCTATTTCTTCTGGAATGCCGCACGTTCGGCCGCCGAGCGCGCGGTCGAACTGGGGCGCAATGCCTGCCGCGCCGCCGATGTGCAATGGTTGGACCAGGCGGTGCACGCCACCGGCCTGCGCCTGTCGCGCGGCGAGGATGGCCGACTCGGCTTCGAGCGCACCTTCAAGTTCGAGTATTCCTACGATGGCATCGATCGCCATGTAGGCCGCATGGTGCTGCGCGGCGATCAGCTGATCTCATTCACTGGCCCGGGCGCGGCGCGGATCAGCCAGATCCGCGCAGATGTGGACGATGCCGAGGATGTGTAGGACCTGAAGGTGTGCCGACCAACGGTCGGCACCCACACAATTCCGGCACCCGCCGATAAATCCTGCAAAGGAAAACGCCGCCCATCGGGGCGGCGTCGGAAACATTACTTGACCACGCGCAGGTTCGGGCGCCCCTTCGGCGGCGGACTGGCCGGCGGCGTATCGTCCGGCGGCGTGCCTTCCTCGTGCAGCAGCTCGTCGCTGGTCGGCGCGGTTTCGTTGCCCGGAATGTCATCCGGCAATGCCATGCCCTGCCCGGTCTCGCGGGCGTAGACGGCCAGCACGGCGCTGATCGGTACCTGCACCGGGTAGCTGGTGCCGGAGAAGCGCGCCGAGAAGCTCACCATCTCGTTGTCGATCATCAGCCGCACGACGGCACGTTCGGCGATGTTGAGCACGACCCGGCCATCCTTGACCGCCGAAGGCGGGACCTGCACGCCGGGAACGCCGGCGTCGACCAGGATGTGCGGGGTCAGCTGGTTGTCGTTGATCCATTCCACCAGCGCCCGCAGCAGGTACGGGCGGTGGCTGGTCATGTGGAAGAAGTCTTCGGTCATGCGTGAAGTGTACGCGCCCGGCGCCCTGCCGGGGCGGATCGCCTGCACGCCGGTCGGCGTGCAGACGGGTAACGCATGCCCGGATCAGACCGGCAGATCGCGCAGCTTCTTTTCCTGGTCGGTCAGGCTGCGGACGAAACCGGGATGGCGGAAGATGCGGTTGCCGTAGTCTTCGATCGCCTTGCCGTCCTTCGGCAGCGGTACGTCCAGCGACTGCAGGCGCCAGATGATCGGCGCCATCGCGCAGTCGGCCAGGCTCATTTCCGGGTTGAGGAAGAACTTGCTGGCCTTGAACAGCGGCAGCGAGGCGGTCAGCAACTCCTTCAGGCGCTTGCGGCCGGCCTCGGCCTGGGTCTTGTTGCCCAGCTGGATGGCCTGCACCTGCGGCACCCAGTCGTGCTCGATGCGCAGCATGGCCAGGCGGATGCGCGCACGCGACAGCGGGTCGACCGGCATCAGCGGCGGATGCGGGTAGCGCTCGTCCAGGTACTCGCTGACCACCGACGCGGCGTAAAGCACCAGTTCGCGTTCGACCAGCGTCGGCACCGAGTGGTACGGATTGAGGTCGATCAGGTCTTCAGGCGGGTTCTGTGGATCGACCGGAACGAAGTCGAAGGTCACACCCTTGGCCGCCAGGACCAGGCGTACACGGTGGCACAGTACATCGTCGTTCGAGGAAAACAGCGTCAGTGTATTGCGCATGCGTACGCTCGCCGCCATCAAAGGCTCTCCCACGACAGGAGACCGCCTGCCGCATCGGCGCCGCCGGCACCGTGCCAGCGATCGACTCCTCCCCGAGTGTGCAACCGACCATCACAAAAGCCAATAGGCCCGTGCGATGGCCGGCGGCAGATTCAGTGAACGTCCTTCCAGTATTCCTTCTTCAACAGATACAGCAGGAAGGTCAGCAGGGCCAGGAACAGGATCACCCACACGCCCAGCTGCTGGCGCTTGAGCGCGGCCGGTTCGCCGGCATATTCGAGGAAGTTGGTGATGTCCCGCACGGCCTGGTCGTACTGCCCGGCATCGACCGAACCCAGCGTTTCAATCTTCAGGCCGGTCACCGGCGGGTCCATGCCCGGCGCTTCGGGCTTGCCATGCACGGCATGCTGCAGGCCCTGCATTTCCCACAGCGGGTTGGGCATGGACGCGTTGGCGAACAGCGCGTTGTTCCAGCCCAGCGGCCGGCTGCTGTCCAGGTAGAACGACTTGAGATAGGTGTAGACCCAGTCACTGCCCCGCACGCGCGAGATCAGGCTGAGGTCCGGCGGCATCTTGCCAAACCACTTCTCGGCATTCTCCTTGGGCATCGCCACCGGGATCGGATCGCCGATCGCCGAGCCGGTGAAGTTGAGGTTGTTCATCACCTCCTCTTCGGTCAGGCCCAGGTCCTGCGCCATCCGCGAATAGCGCAGGTACTTCAGCGCGTGGCAGCCGGAGCAGTAGTTCATGTACAGCTGCGCGCCGCGCTGCAGCGAGGCGCGGTCACCGAGGTCGTTGCCGGCCTGCAGCAGCTTGGTGCCGCCTTCGGCGGCGGAGGCCAGGAAACTGCCCAGCATCAGGGCGGCCGTCAGGGCCAGCCGGACCATCCAGCGATCAGTCATGGGTGGTCACCCTCTCCGGTACCGGCTTGGTCTTGTCCAACCGTGTCCATAGCGGCATGGTGATGAAGAACGCGAAGTACAGGAAGGTCAGCACCCGCCCGATGTAGGTCTCGTGCACGTCGGTGCCCGGGCCGGAACCAATCACGCCCAGCCAGACGAAGCACACCGCCAGCACGCCCAGCATCACCTTCGAGATCCAGCCGCGGTAGCGCACCGACTTCACCCTGGCCTTGTCCAGCCACGGCACCAGGAACAGGATCGCAATGGCCGAGAACATCACCAGCACGCCGCCCAGCTTGTTCGGCACCACGCGCAACATCGCGTAGTAGGGCGTGTAGTACCAGACCGGCTTGATGTGCTCGGGCGTCACCAGGCGGTTGGCCTCGGTGAAGTTGTCGTGCTCCAGGAACAGGCCGCCGAAACCAGGCGCGAAGAAGATGATGAAGGCGGCGATGATCAGCAGGAAGCCGGCGCCGACACCATCCTTGAGCGTGTAGTACGGGTGGAACGGAATACCGTCGGCCGGTGCGTTCGGCGACCAGCGGTTGCCCTTCGGCCCCTTCTTGATCTCCACGCCGTCCGGGTTGTTCGACCCCACTTCGTGCAGCGCGCCCAGGTGCAGCACCACCAGCAGCAACAGCACCAGCGGCAGGGCGATGACGTGCAGTGCAAAGAAGCGGTTGAGCGTGGCGTCACTGGGCAGGTAGTCGCCCATGATCCACTCGGTCAGGCCGTTGCCGATCACCGGTATCGCGCCGAACAGCGAGATGATCACCTTGGCGCCCCAGAACGACATCTGGCCCCACGGCAGCACGTAGCCCATGAACGCTTCGGCCATCAGCACCAGGTAGATCAGCATGCCCAGGATCCACACCAGCTCGCGCGGCTTCTGGTAACTGCCGTACAGCAGGCCGCGGAACATGTGCAGGTAGACCACGATGAAGAACAGCGAGGCCCCGGTGGAGTGCATGTAGCGGATCAGCCAGCCCCACTCCACATCACGCATGATGTATTCAATGGAGCCGAACGCCTCGGCGGCGTTGGTCTTGTAGTGCATCGTCAGGAAGATGCCGGTGACGATCTGGTTGACCAGCACCAGCAGCGCCAGCGAACCGAAGTAGTACCAGATGTTGAAGTTCTTCGGCGCGTAGTACTCGCTGACGTGCTTGCGGTACACCGGCATCAGGCCCGGTGCGCGGGCATTGACCCAGTCGGCCACGCCGCTGGCGGTACGGCTGAGGATATTGGCCATCAGGCAGCCCCCTGCGGATCGACACCGATGATGATGGTGTTGTCGTCCTGGTAGTGGTGCGCGGGCACCTTCAGGTTGATCGGCGCCGGCACGTCCTTGAAGACGCGGCCGGACATGTCGAAGCGCGACTTGTGGCAGGGGCAGAAGTAGCCGCCCTTCCACTGCGGGTCGTAGGGCTCAGGCCGGATCTCGGCCACCATTTCCGGCGAGCAGCCCAGGTGCGTGCACAGGCCGACCAGCACGGAAATATCCGGCTTGATCGAGCGCAGCTCGGGGTTCTGCTTCAGCACGTACTCCGGCTGCTGGTCCTTCTCGCCGGACTCGGGGTCCTTGAGACGGCCGTCCAGCCCATGCAGCGCATCGAGGATCGCCTTGGACCGCTTGACGATCCAGATCGGCTGGCCACGCCATTCCACGATCAGGCGTTGGCCTTCCTGCAGGGCGCTGATGTCGGCCACCACCGGTGCGCCGGCAAGCTTGGCGCGGGCACTGGGGTTCCAGGATTTGATGAAAGGAACTGCGGTGAATCCGACGCCGACGGCGCCCACCACGGCTGTGGTGGCAGAAAGAAAACGCCGACGTCCGGTGTTGACTGGATCGTGTACCCCATCGTTGGCCATCCGGCACTCCGATATTGATTAGGTAGCTTTAAGGCTGCCAGCGGATCCGGTGGGGGCCAGAGCCGCATTGAATCACGGTTGAGTGTAGCGGAACCGTCGCGCGCCACACAACGCTCTTTGCAAGGAGTGCCGACCAACAGTCGGCACCCACCAGTCTGCGGCACCTACTGGTGGCTCAGGGCGGTGCGGTAACGCTCGGCCAGCTGACCGACCCGGCGCACGTAGTACTGGGTTTCGCTGTAGGGCGGTACGCCGCCATGGCGGTCGACCGCGCCTTCGCCAGCGTTGTAGCCGGCTGCGGCAAGGGTCAGGTCGCCATTGAAGCGCTTCAGCAACCACGCAAGATACTGCACGCCGCCGCGGATGTTCTGCCCGGCATCGTAGGAGTCACTGACCCCGAAGCGCGCGGCGGTTGGCGGCATCAGCTGCATCAGGCCCTGCGCACCGGCACGGCTGAGCGCGGTCGGGTTGTAGGCCGACTCGGCATGGATGATGGCCCGCACCACCGCCTCTTCCACGCCGAACTCGCGCGCGGCCGAGGTGATCTCGGTCTGGAAGGCCGAGGTGTTCAGGCGCACGCTGCCGAAGTCCACGCGTGGATTGACCCCGCACGCGTAGCAGCGCTCCATGAAGCTGTAGCGGATGGTCCGCACCGGGCCGAGGTTGGCGACCTGGGTCGGGCGCGCACTGGTGTAGTGGCGCACGCCGTCCTTCATGAAGGAATAGACCTGACCGCTGACCATGCGCCCGGCACGCGAGGCGGCCGGCTGTGCCGGAGCAGCTGCGGGCGCGGATGCAGGAGCCGGCGCAACCGTTGCCGGCGCTGCGGCGCTGGCGGCAACGGCAACCGGGTTGCGTTCGATGCTGGCCACCGTGGTCGGCGCCGGCCTGGATGCGGCCACCACCGGGCGCGGCGCAGGACGGGTGTCGCGGCTGTAGCTGATGGTGCTGCAGCGCGCACCTGCCACCCGCTTGCTTACATAACTGGTGACGCCGTCAGGGCCCTGGCACTTGTACAGGGTGCCAGCGCTGGCCGGCGCAGCGGTCAGCGCAGCGATGATGATCGCCGTTGTCCCCAGTATCCCCTTCATGGCGGCGAGTGTCCCAGCTTCGCCGGAGCTTGCCAAGCGATGTGGCTCAGCCTGTGACCGGCGGCACGGCCAGCACCTGGCCCAGCCCGGCCAGGCGCTGGGCCAGTTCGTCGCGCAGGCCCGGCGGCGTGGTCCACAGCGCCACCGGCACGCGGTCCAGGCTGAGGATCTGCGCAAGCATCATGCCCCGGCTCTCGGCCCCCATGCGCAGCAGGCAGTGCTCGGCACCATCCGCCTCCAGCACCCCGCACCAGGGAGGAATGCGGCCTTCCAGCTCGGCGCGGCTGCCGGCCAGGCGGACGATGGCCTGCAGCGCGAACGGGGCCTGGCTGACCGCCTGCCGCACCATCACGTCCGGGGGTGCCGGCGTGCGCCGATGCAGGCCGGGCTCGGTGCATTCGCGCACCGCGCCCATCCGGTCCACACGCAGGGTGCGCCAGTCCTGCCGGCCCAGATCCCAGGCCAACAGGTACCAGCGCCGGCCGTAATTGACCAGGTGCTGTGCCTCGACTTCGCGCTGGGTAACAGCCTCCTGCGCGCTGCGGTATTCGAAGGCCAGCCGTGACGCCTGCCGGCAGTACTGGGCCAGCCGTCCGAGCAGGCGTGCGTCGGTGGACGGAAGATCGGACAGGGTGGCCGTCGCTGCATGCACCTCGCCGGCCTGCTGGCGGCGACGGGTCGGCACCAGCGGGTCGAGCTTGGACAGCAGGCCACGCGCGGTGTCGTCGATGCCGGCGACGGTGGCCGAGGCCGCGCGCAGGGCGATGGCCAGGGTGGTTGCCTCCTCCTCGTCCAGCAGCATCGGCAGTACCGGTGCCCCGGCCCCCAGCTGATAGCCGCCGCCGACCCCGGCCGAGGCCTGCACCGGGTAGCCCAGCTCGCGCAGGCGCTCGATATCGCGGCGGATGCTGCGCCGGTCCACACCCATGCGCTCGGCGAGCTCGGCCCCGGACCACTGGCGGCGGGCCTGCAACAGGGCGATCAGGCGCAGCAGTCGGTGGGCGGTATGGCGCATGAAGGATCGAGGACAGAAGTCGTCCGCAATAGTGCCCCAGGATGGCCTCCAGTTCACCACCCACCGCAAGGAGCAATGCCATGAATTCACGCCGGATCACCCTGTACCACGCCGCCCGTTCCCGCTCGAGCGGCGCCGTGGCCCTGCTCGAAGCGCTGGGTGCCGACTACCGCATGCAGGTGCTGGACCTGAAGGCCGGCGCCAACCTGGCCCCGGCCTACCTGGCCATCAACCCGATGGGCAAGGTGCCGGCCATCGTCCACAACGGCGCACTGGTAACCGAACAGGTGGCCATTTATCTGTACCTGGCCGACCTGTATCCGGAAGCCGGGCTGGCCCCGCCGATCGGCGACGCCCTGCGCGGGCCCTACCTGCGCTGGATGGCCTTCTATGGCGCCTGTTTCGAGCCGGCGATGATCGACAAGGCGATGCATCGCGAGCCGCCGCCGCGCCTGATGTCGCCGTACAACGACGCCGAGACCGTGCTGCAGGTGGTCGAGGCCCAGCTGGCGCAGGGCCCGTACCTGCTCGGCGAGACGATGAGCGCCGCCGATGTGCTGTGGGGCAATGCGCTGGCCTGGACCACCGCCTTTGGCCTCGTACAGCCGGCGCCGGCAACAGCCGACTACATCGCCCGGATGAGCGCGATGACCGCCTTCGACCGGTCGCGGCGGATCGATGCGGAGCTGGTGGCGGCGTAATCAGCGCCCCCTTGTAGAGCCGAGCCCACGCTCGGCTGCTCCTCCGCCTTGCACAAGGCAGCCGAGCGTGGGCTCGGCTCTACAGTGATGACCACGCCGGGCTTGGGCTTGGCCGCATGAACGCGGCGGCTGGCGCGGGATGCGGGTAGAATTGCCCGCTTTCCCGCCACCCGAATGGATTAAGCGCCATGACCGGGACGCCAGACGTCTTTCCGCCCGCCACGCCGGGCGGTACCCCGCTCGTTGCCCTGCCCGCTGGTCCGCGCAAGCCCGACCAGGTCAAGGGCAAGCTGTACATCAAGACCCACGGTTGCCAGATGAACGAGTACGACTCGGCCAAGATGGCCGACGTGCTTGCCGCCAGCGATGGCCTGGAACTGACCGATACCCCGGACGACGCTGACGTCATCCTGGTCAACACCTGCTCCATCCGCGAGAAGGCGCAGGAGAAGGTATTCAGCCAGCTGGGCGTGTGGAAGGGCCTGAAGAACAAGGGCCGCGAGGTCATCATCGGCGTCGGCGGCTGCGTCGCCTCGCAGGAAGGCGAAGCGATCATCAAGCGCGCGCCGTTCGTCGACCTGGTGTTCGGACCGCAGACCCTGCACCGCCTGCCGGAACTGATCCGCGCGCGGCGCGAACAGAAGCGCCCGCAGGTGGACATCAGCTTCCCCGAGATCGAGAAGTTCGACCGCCTGCCGGAGCCGCGTGCCGATGGCGCCTCGGCGTTCGTGTCGATCATGGAAGGCTGCTCGAAGTACTGCTCGTTCTGCGTGGTGCCCTACACCCGCGGCACGGAGGTCAGCCGCCCGTTCGAGGACGTGGTGGTGGAAGTGGCCCAGCTGGCCGCGCAGGGCGTGCGCGAGATCAACCTGCTCGGCCAGAACGTCAACGCCTACCGTGGCCCGTATGGCGATGGTGAGTTCGCCGACCTGGGCCTGCTGATCCGCACCATCGCCGAGATCGATGGCGTTGGCCGCATCCGCTTCACCACCTCGCACCCACTGGAGTTCAGCGATTCGCTGGTCGATGCGTTCCGCGACGTACCGCAGCTGGCCAACTTCCTGCACCTGCCGGTGCAGGCCGGCAGCGACCGCGTGCTGTCGGCGATGAAGCGCGGCTACACCGCACTGGAATTCAAGTCGAAGATCCGCAAGCTGCGCGCGGTGCGCCCGGACATCTCGATCAGCTCGGACTTCATCGTCGGCTTCCCCGGCGAGACCGATGCCGATTTCGAGAAGACCATGAAGCTGATCGAAGACATCGGCTTCGACCACAGCTTCTCCTTCATCTATTCGCGCCGCCCGGGCACGCCAGCGGCCGACCTGGAGGACACGATCAGCGATGCCGAAAAGCACGCGCGCCTGTCGCGCCTGCAGGAGCGCATCAATGCGCACGCGGCCAGCATCTCCCAGAAGATGGTGGGCACGGTGCAGACCGTGCTGGTGGAAGGTCCGTCGCGCAAGAATCCGAACGAGCTGACCGGCAAGACCGAGAACATGCGCTCGGTGAACTTCCCGGCGCCGGCACGGCTGATCGGCCAGTTCGTGGATGTGGTGATCACCGAAGCGCTGACCAATTCGCTGCGCGCGCGGGTGCTGGCGGAGTAAGGTCTGGGTGTGCCGACCAACGGTCGGCACCCACCGGAAATGATGCCGGCCAGCGGCCGGCACTACCGAATGACAGGCCTTAATCCAATCGCTTGCGGAAGCGCAGGATCGCCAGCGTCATCATCACCACGATGAAGGCCAGCAGCGCCAGCGCGTCGTGCCACAGCTCCCACAGCGAGGCGCCGCGCAGCATGATGCCGCGCACCAGCCGCAGGAAGTGGGTCAGCGGCAGCACTTCCGCCAGCCATTGCACCGGCCGCGGCATGCCCGCAAACGGGAACATGAAGCCCGACAGCAGGATCGACGGCAGGAACAGGAACAACGTCATCTGCATCGCCTGGAACTGCGAGCGCGCGCGCGTGGAAATCAGCAGGCCCAGTGCGAGGTTGGCCAGCACCAGCAGTACTGCGGCCAGGTAGATGTCCAGCAGGCTGCCGCGGATCGGCACCTGGAACAGCCAGGTGCCCAGCACCAGCACCAGCGTGGTCTGCAGCAGGCCAATCGCTGCATAAGGCAGCACCTTGCCCACCATCAGTTCGCTGCGCGACACCGGCGTGGCGATCAGCAGCTCCATGTTGCCGCGCTCGCGTTCGCGCACCACCGCCACGGCCGTGAACATCACCAGGGTCATGGTCAGGATCACCCCGATCAGGCCCGGCACGATGTTCACCGCCGAGCGCCGCTGCGGGTTGTAGAAGCTGGTCACGCTGATAGGACCACTGGCGATGCTGCCTTCGCGCAGGGGACGCGTGTTGCTGGTCGGACGCGTGTCCAGCGGCACCTGCGCCAGCTGGATCGCTGCGCTCTGCACCACGGTGTCGCTGCCATCGACCAGCACCTGCACTGCTTCGCGACCGTCGAAGCGGCGACGCTCGAAGTCGGCCGGCACCACGATGCCGACACTGATCTCGCCACGGCGCAGCGCCTGCATCAGCTGGTCGGGCGTGTACGCCTCGCTGCGCGGCGTGATCACGCCGGTGGCGACCATGTCCTGCACCAGCGCGCGCGAGGCGGCACTGTTGGCCTGATCGGCGACACCGGCGTCGAGGTGACGCAGGTTGAGATTGATCGCATAGCCGAACAGCAGCAGCTGCATCACCGGAATGCCGACGATCATCGCCAGCGTGATGCGGTCGCGCCGTAGCTGCCGCAGTTCCTTGAGCATGATCGCCCACAGCCGGCGCAGGTTCATTCCGCCGGCTCCCGGCCACGACCACGGGTGGCGGCCACGAACACGTCTTCCAGGTTCGGTGCCACCTTCTCGATGCTGGCCTGCGGGTCAGCACTGGCCAGCGCACGGCCCAGCACTGCGATGTCCGCCGCTCCCTCATTGCACAGCACGCGCAGATGGGTGCCGATCTGCGCCACGCTTAGCACGCCGGGCAGATCGGCCAGTGCGCGGCTGGCCAGGCGCGGCTGCGACGCGGTGACCTGCAGCGTGCGCCCTTCCAGCCGTGCGCACAGTTCGGCCGGCGTGCCGTCGGCCACCAGCGCGCCACGATCAAGGATCGCCAGGCGGTGGCAGCGCTCGGCCTCGTCCATGTAGTGGGTCGAGACCAGCACGGTGGTGCCCGCATCGGCCAGTTCGAACAGGGCCTCCCAGAAATCGCGGCGCGATTCCGGATCGACTGCGCTGGTCGGCTCGTCCAGGAACAACAGCTCGGGCGCATGCACGACGGCGCCGGCCAGCGCCAAGCGCTGCTTCTGGCCACCACTGAGGGTGCCGGCCAGCTGCGGCTGCCTGTCCAGAAGACGATACTGCTGCAGCAGTTCGTCGACCCGCTGCCGGGCCTGCGCGCGTGGCAGATCCTGGATGGCGGCGAGGAATTCCAGGTTCTCGCGTACCGAAAGATCTTCATACAACGAGAAGCGCTGGGTCATGTAGCCGATGCGCCGGCGCAGTGCTTCGGCCTGCTCGGGAACCGCCAGGCCCAGCACCTCGATCTGCCCGGCACTCGGTTCCAGCAGGCCGCACAGCATGCGGATGGTGGTCGACTTGCCCGACCCGTTCGGCCCCAGGAAGCCATAGACCTGGCCACGCGGCACGGTCAGGTCGACATTGTCCACGGCCAGCAGATCGCCGAAGCGGCGGGTCAGGCCCTGCGCGTGCACCGCGATGTCCGCACCGGTGTTCAGAAGCGCACCTGTACCGGAAGGCCCGCTGGCAGCTTCTGCATGTCGCTGTTCCTGTCCACTTCGATCTCGGCCAGATAGCTCAGGCGCTCGACGTCATCACCGGTCAGTGCGTAGTACGGCGTGAACGACGGCTCACTGCGGATCGCACGCACGTGCCCCGTCAGCACCGTGCTGCCTCCCTCCAGCTGTATCTGCGCGGCCTGTCCGACCTTGACCTGCAGGCGCAGCGGTTGCGGCAGGTAGACGCGTGCATAGGGGCGCTCGCCGACCAGCATCACCGCCAGCGGCGCGCCGACCGGCGCCTGGTCCCCCTGCCGGTAAGGCAAGGCATCGACCACGCCGTCGCGCGGTGCGCGCAGCTGCAGCTTCTGCAGGTTGACGCCCTGCACCACCTGCTGTGCCTGTGCGGCATCCGCGGCCGCCTGGCCCTGGGCGATATCCTGCACACGGCTGCCGTGCACCCGCTCCAGCCAGGCCTGCTCGGCAGCACGCGCGCTGGCCTCGGCATTGCCGGCAGCGGCGCGTGCACGATCCAGTTCAGCGGCGGCAATCAGGCGCTGCTGTGCCAACGGCTGGACACGTCGGTAATAGGCAGTTGCTTCGGCAGCCTGTGCGCGCAACGCGGCCAGTTGCGCCTGGGCCTGCGCGATCTGCTCCTGGCGTGGACCGATCTGCAGTTCTTCCAGCTGGGCCTGCGCACGCGCCGCATCAGCCTGAGCCGCGGCGAACTGCGCGTCTCCCCGGGCCGGGTCCAGCTGCATCAGCACGGCCCCGGCCTTGACCTGCTGTCCCTCGCGCACCTCCACCGTGGCGATGACTTCGGCCGCCGGCGCCGGCACCGTGATCCGGTCCCATTCCAGCGTGCCCAGTGCAGTCGGCGTTGACTGCCCACACCCCGCCAGCAGGCCGATGCCCGCCAATCCGATCCCACGCATCCCGTTGCCGATGCCCATGCCATCCCCTCCTGCGACGGCGACACGGTGCCATGTACCCCGTGCACCCTCAATGATTCCGATCAGCCCTGACGGTTTTTTCACCACACGTGGGCAAGCCTTTTGCCGCAAGGCTCCGCACCACCTATCCACAGGTTGATTCGGCATCATTCCACAACCGCTGTGGAAATCCGCAGGGAGGTGGCTTTGTTGCTCGCCCGGCAACGAAACCTGCACTGCCATCACGATGAATGACCCCGTACAGGCCACCCGTGGCAGTGCTGCCGCAGCGACGAACGGCCATGACGCTTTTTTCACCAGGACCTCATGGGCCTTGTGGCACAAGCATCGCAGAGGTCTATCCACAGGTTTCCGCGTGCCCCGTCCACACCGGGTGTGGAAAACGCTGTATCGACCGTCTGCTGGCCGTGTGCCCCGCACGCGCGCTACCCTTGTCCTCCCTGAATACACTGCGGTGGAAGGCGTCGGCCCCACCCCAAGCAATGAAAAGCATCGATCATCGAGACTTCACCCTGTCGCCGGAAGACAACGAGCGACTGGCCAACCTGTGCGGCCCCTTCGACGGGCACCTGCGCCAGATCGAGCTGAAGCTCGGCGTGGAGATCGCAAATCGTGGCTTCGTGTTCCGCATCAGCGGGCCCAAAGAAGCCATCGTCGAGGCGCAGAAGCTGGTTGAAGCGCTGTACGCCGAAGCCGGCGAAACCACCTTCGACAACCACGCCATCCACCTGCGCCTGGCGCAGGCCAATGTCGAGCAGATCGCCGAGCGCTCCTATGAAGCGCAGGACGTGACGATCAAGGTCAAGCGCGGCACGGTGCGCGGCCGCGGCGCAAACCAGGGCCGCTACCTGCACCAGATCGCCACCCACGACATCAACTTCGGCATCGGCCCGGCCGGAACCGGCAAAACCTTCCTGGCCGTGGCCAGCGCGGTCGAAGCACTGAATGAATCGCGGGTGCAGCGCCTGATCCTGGTGCGCCCGGCGGTGGAGGCCGGCGAGAAGCTGGGCTTCCTGCCCGGCGACCTGAGCCAGAAGGTCGACCCCTACCTGCGACCGCTGTACGACGCCCTGTACGAGATGATGGGCGTGGAGAAGGTGGTCAAGCTGCTGGAGAAGAACGTCATCGAGATCGCACCGCTGGCCTACATGCGCGGCCGCACGCTCAACGATGCGTTCGTGATCCTGGACGAAGCACAGAACACCACCATCGAGCAGATGAAGATGTTCCTGACCCGCCTGGGTTACGGCTCCACTGCGGTGGTCACCGGTGACCTGACCCAGACCGACCTGCCCAAGCATGTGAAGTCCGGCCTGCGCGACGCCATCGACGTGCTGCGTGAGGTCGAGGGCGTGAGCTTCACCTTCTTCGAATCCCGTGACGTGGTCCGCCACCCGCTGGTCGCACGCATCGTCAGCGCCTACGACCGCCGCGACCTGCATCAGATCCAACCTGGAGCAACTCCATGACCCGTGGTCCCGTGCGACTGGACGTCGCCGTCAGTTATGCCCTGCCGCGTGCCGGCCTGCCGGCGGCAGTGAGCTTCCGCAAGTGGGTGGCCGCCGCGTTGAAGGGCCGCATCCGCGAGGCCGATCTGGCCATCCGCGTGGTCGATGCCAAGGAAGGACAGTCGTTGAACCGCCACTACCGCGGCAAGGACTACGCCACCAACGTGCTCAGCTTCCCGGCCGAAGTACCCGAAGGCCTGCCCAAGGGCGTCAAGTTCCCGCTGCTCGGTGACCTGGTGATCTGTGCACCGGTCGTGGCACGCGAGGCCGACGAACAGGGCAAGGCGCTCAATGCCCACTACGCGCACCTGACCGTGCACGGCGTGCTGCACCTGCTCGGCTGGGACCACGAGGACGACAAGGAAGCCGAGGCGATGGAGCAGCTGGAACGGGAGATCCTGGCCGAGCTGGGCATCGACGACCCATACGCGGGCGAGCGCTGAGCGGGCCACCGCCCGTCGCCACGACTACAAGGGGATCAAGGATGACTCCGGGAAACAGCTTCACGACGTTTGCGATGAGCGCGGGCCTGTTCGCCGGCCTGCTGATGCTGGGCGCGCACACCGTGCGTCGCCTCAGCGCTCGTGAACCCGCCGGCAGGCACTGGCTGCTGCGCAGCCTCGCCCTGCTCTCGCCTTTGTGCCTGCTGGCTGGGCTGGCGACGGGCATGATCGGCCCCCACCTCACGGGTAGAGCGGAACCCGCCCACCTGCCCGGGCTGTGGGAAACGTCGATGGTGCTGATACTGGTCGGTGCCCTGACCCTGCCGGTGCTGTGGCGAACGTTGCTGCAGCAGCGGCTTGGCACGCCGGTCAACGCACTCCCGTTCTTCCATGCCAGCCGCACCTCGTTGCTGGTGCTGTTCGTGCTGGCCGTGATCTACATGAAAGTGGCCAGGACAGCCGCATCGGAACTGATGCCCTGGCTCACCAGCCCGGGCCTGTGGCCGGCGGTGGCGCGCATCGCGGGGCAATCGATGCAGATCGCCATGCTTGCGGTCGTGCTGACCCTCTCACTGATGGTCGCGCGGCGGGCGATGACCGGATTCCTGCGCCTTCTCACCGGGCTGTTCAGGCGCTCACCGGAGCTATGATGGCGGTCCTTCGCCTGCGGAAACCGCCCGTGTCACTGCGCTGCTGCCTGCCTTTGCTGTGTGCCCTTGCGGTCCCATCCGCCTTCGCTTCCAGCCTGGACCTGCCGGCGCTGATCGAATGCCGCCAGGGCGTGGCCGACCAGGCCGCGCTGGCGCCGTTGCTGGCCGACCCGCTGAAGGCCGTGGCCCAGGGCCTGCAGCCGCTGCCGCAGGGCAACCAGTTCATGAGTGAGTTCCGCCTGGCCCAGCCGATCAGCGTGTTCGGCATGAGCACCGAGCGGGTGGCCGTGGCCGGCGCCAGCATCATGGCGGTGCTCGACCAGGCCGACCCACGCCCGCTGGCCAAGCGCCTGGCGCTGGAGACCGGCTACGACCAGGACGGCAAGTTCATGGCCGGCCGCGAGCTGGTCAGCCGCGACGTGACCGACCCGAAGACCGGCGAGGCCCAGATCGAGTCGATCATCCTCAGCGTCTCCACCGTGGCCTCCCACCCGGGCAAGACCCTGGCCGGCTGCACCTACAGCCTGGACCTGCCCGAGGAGGAGCCGGCCCCGGCCGCCCCTGCCCCGGCCACCGGCAGTCACTGACAGGCCGTCACATCCTGCTAGACTTGGGCCAACGCCCGGCCTGCCGGGTGCCTTTTTTCCAGAGATGTCAGAAGACGACAGTAGTAGCTCCCCTGCGGAGCACAGTGAAAAGAAGCGCGGCTGGCTTGAACGCCTGACCTCCGCCTTCTCCGGCGAACCCCATACCCGCGACGAGCTGGTCGCTGTCCTGCACACCGCGCAGGAAGAGGGTCTGATCGCCGCCGATACCCTGAAGATGATGGAAGGCGCCATTTCGGTCGCCGAGCTGACCGTGGGCGACGTGATGATTTCGCGCTCGCAGATGGTCTCGCTGCCGGTCGAAGCGCCCTTCCTGGAACTGATGAAGCAGGTGGTCGAATCCGGTCATTCACGCTTCCCGGTGCACGGCGAGAACAAGGACGACATCCTTGGCATCCTGCTGGCCAAGGACCTGCTGCGCGGCGTGGTTGCCGACAACGGCCCGGCCAACGTGCGCGAGCTGCTGCGCCCGGCGGTGCTGATCCCGGAGGCGAAGAAGCTCAACGTGCTGCTGAAGGAATTCCGCCTGTCGCGCAACCACATGGCCATCGTGGTGGACGAGTACGGCGGTGTCGCCGGCCTGGTCACCATCGAGGACGTGCTGGAACAGATCGTCGGCGAGATCGACGACGAGCATGACGAAGCTGAAGATCCCTCGGCGCAGATCGCGATCCAGTCCGACGGCCAGTACGTGGTCGACGCGCTGACCCCGATCGGCGACTTCAACGAACGCTTCGGTGCCACCTTCTCCGACGAGGACTACGACACCATCGGTGGCCTGGTCACCGAGGCCGTGGGCCATCTGCCGGAAGTCGGTGACGAACTGGCGCTGGACCGTTTCATGTTCCGCGTGGCCCGCGCCGATGCGCGCCGGGTGCAGGCCTTCCACGTGACCGTGCTGCCGCCGGACGCGCAGGACGACGCTTGAAGCGCCGCGGCCTGATCCTGAAGCTGTGGCTGGCACTGTGCGTGCTGGCCATGGCCCTGCCGCTGGCCGCGTTCGCGCAGCCGGCGGCGGCCCCGCCTGCCGCTACAGCGCCCGCCAGTACTGAAGCCCCCGCCCCGCGCATCGGCGTGGTCACCATGCAGCCGGGCACGGTGTTCTTCGAACGCTTCGGCCACGACGCCATCGTCGTGGTCGATCCGCTCAGCGGCGAAGCGACCTCGTACAACTTCGGGTACTTCGATCCGTCCGAGGACGATTTCATCAGCCGCTTCGCGCGCGGCGACATGATGTATTACCTGGTGGCGCTGCCGCTGCAGCAGGACCTGTCCTACTACGACGAGACCGGCCGTGGCGCCAGCGTGCAGTGGCTGGACCTGCGCCCCGACCAGGCACGTGCGCTCGCTGCCGATCTGGCCGAACGGGCCAAGCCGGAAAACGCGCGTTACCACTACGACTACTACACCGCCAACTGCGCCACGATGGTGCGCGACACGGTGGACAAGGCACTCGGCGGCGGCCTGCAGTCGCAGCTGTCGGGGCGCTCGCGCGGCAACACCTACCGCAGTGAATCGGTGCGCCTGGCCTCGCCGGCACCCTGGATGTGGCTGGGCTTCGATGTAGGCCTGGGGCCGTTCGCCGACCAGCCGCTGTCGCGCTGGCAGGAAGCCTTCGTACCGATGCGCCTGGCCGATGCGCTGCGCCAGGCACGTAACAGCGATGGCCGTCCGCTGGTGCAGTCCGAACAGCAACTGCTGCCGCACCGTATCGATCCGGAGCCGAAGGAATCCGCGCGCCGCTGGTGGCCGTGGCTGCTGTGCGGCCTGGTGATCGCCGCCGGCGTGCTGGCGCTGCGCCGCCGTCCGCGCCTGCTGGCCGGGCTGGCGCTGCCGTTCTGGCTGCTGTGTGCCCTGTTCGGCGGCGTACTGGTGTTCCTGTGGGGCTTCAGCATCCACTACGCCGCGTGGGCCAATCGCAACCTGCTGTTGCTTTCGCCGCTGGCGGTGCTGCTGCTGCCCGGGGCGATCAGCCTGCTGCGCCGGCGCGTGCCGGGCCGCATGTTCAGGATCGTACTGTGGCTGCTGGCGGTACAGGCGGTGGCCGCGCTGGTGCTGCACTGGCTGAGCCTGCAGGCGCAGTACAACGTGCAGTGGATCGTGCTGCTGCTGCCCGTCCACGTCACGCTGGCATGGGTGCTGGGGCGTACTCCTCACTTGTCCAAAACACAGCCCTGACGCACGATGGCGGGCATGTCATTGCCCGCCTCCGCTGCCGCGCCCGCCTCGGCCAACCCCGCCTGCGTCATCAACTGCGTCCACTACGATGACGAGGGCAAACGCCACGACATCACCCTGGACGCCATCAGCGATGTCATTGCCGGTGGCGATGGCTTCGTCTGGGTCGGCCTGTACGACCCCAATGACGATGTGCTGTTGAAATTGCAGGAAGAGTTCTGCCTGCACGACCTGGCCATCGAGGATGCGCGCAATGCGCACCAGCGGCCCAAGGTCGAGACCTACGGCAATTCGATGTTCGTGGTGGTGACCACCGCGCAGATGGTCGACGAGCGCATCCAGTACGGCGAAACCCACGCCTTCCTCGGCCCACGCTTTCTGGTGACGGTGCGCCATGGCGCTTCGCTGTCCTACGCCCCGGTACGCGCGCGGGTCGAGCGCGAGCCGCAGCTGCTGAAAATGGGCCCGTCGTACTGCCTGTATGCGGTGACCGACTTCGTGGTCGACAACTACCTGCCCATCGTGCACCGCTTCCGCGACACCCTGGACCTGCTCGAAAAGGACATCTTCGCCGACACCTACAAGCGCAGCACCGTGGTGCGGCTGTACGAGCTCAAGCGCGAACTGAACAAGATGCGCATGGCGGTGGCGCCGCTGCAGGACGTGCTGGCACAGCTGCGTCGCTATCAGGGCGAACTGATCCCCGACGAGGTGAAGCTGTACATCCGCGACGTGCACGACCACGCGGTACGCATCAGCGATGTGATCGACACCCTGCGCGAGATGCTGGGCACCGCACTGAGCGTGAACCTGTCGCTGGTGACGCTGGCGCAGGGCGAGACGGTCAAGCGGCTGGGTGCATGGGCGGCGCTGCTGGCGGCGCCGACGCTGATCACCAGCTGGTACGGCATGAACTTCAGCCACATGCCCGAGCTGAGCGAACCGTGGTCCTACCCGCTGATGATCGTTGGCGTGGGCGGCGTGTGCGTGGGGCTGTACCGGCTGTTCAAGCGCGCCAAGTGGCTGTAGAGCGTATCGACCAACGGTCGATACCCACAAAACCGGGGACATATCGACCAACGGTCGATACCCGCCAGACCGGTAGGCCACGACCGTTGGTCGTGGCGCATTGGATGATCCATCAAGCCACGTAGACGGTCTTGATGTTCATGAACTCATGGATGCCATGGTCGGCCAGTTCGCGACCGAAACCGGACTGCTTGCTGCCACCGAACGGCAGCCGCGCGTCGCTCTTGACGATGGCGTTGACGAACGCGGCGCCGCATTCCATGCGCTGGGCAAAGCCTTCGCCGCGCACCGCGTCGCGCGTCCACACGCTGCCGCCCAGGCCGAAACGGGTGTCGTTGGCCACGCGCAGCGCCTCGGCTTCATCCTTGACCCGGATCACTGCCGCCACCGGCCCGAACAGTTCCTCATCGTAGGCCGGCATGCCAGGACCCACCTGGTCGAGCACGGTGGCCGGATAGCCGGCATGCGTGCCGGCAATCGGCTCGCCACCGATCAGCACGCGCGCGCCCTTGGCGACACTGGCCTGCACCTGCTTGTGCAGTTCGTCGCGCAGGTCGGCGCGCGCCATCGGCGCCAGCGTGGTGCCGCGCTCGTCAGGGTCGCCATACTGGCGCTCGCCCGCCGCTTCCACGAAGCGACGGGTGAATTCATCGGCCACCGCATCGACCACGATGAAGCGCTTGGCCGCGATGCAGGTCTGCCCGCTGTTGTCGAAGCGTGACTTCACTGCCGCGGCCACGGTCTTGTCGAGGTCGGCATCGTCGAGCACCACGAAGGCATCGCTGCCGCCGAGCTCCATCACCGACTTCTTCAGCTGGCTGCCGGCATTGGAAGCGATCGAGCGCCCTGCCCGTTCGCTGCCGGTCAGCGTCACCGCCTTCACCCGCGCGTCGCGCAGCACCTCGGCGGCCTGGTCGTTGTCGATGTGCAGTACATCGAACACGCCATCGGGCAGGCCGCCGTCACGGCACACCGCCAGGATCAGGTCGGCGCACTGCGGCACGTTGCTGGCGTGCTTGAGCAGGGCGACGTTGCCGGCCATGAACGCCGGGGCCAGGAAACGGAATACCTGCCAGATCGGGAAATTCCACGGCATCACCGCGAATACGCAGCCGATCGGCTCATAGCGCACATAGCTGCGCTGGGCTTCGGTGTCGATCAGCTGCGGCTTCAGGTAGTCGGCCGCGTGGTCGGCGTAGTACTCGCAGGCGGCAGCGCACTTGTCGACCTCGGCAAGCGCCTCGGCCTTGAGCTTGCCCATCTCGTGGGTCATCGCCTGCTGCAGGTCATCGCGACGGGCGCGCAGCTGCGCGGCAATCTGGCGGAGAATGGCGCCGCGGTCCTGGAGCGAGTGATCAACCCAGCCGGGGAAGGCATCGGCAGCGGCCTGCAGGCGCTGCTCGATGTCGGCTGCACCCATCAGTTCATGGCGGTAGGTCACCTGGCCGGTGGCCGGGTTGATGATCTCGACGGTCATGGGGGATCTCCATCTGGAAGACTCCCATTGTGCGCCGCCGGCCGTGAGCCGGGTGTTGCCGGATCAGCCGTTGTCCTGCCGCGCCAGCTGCAGATCGCGCTGGCGCCGCTTCTCCGCACGCGCATTGATGTACCAGCCGATCACCGCGGCGATCGACACCGCCGACACCAGCAGCGTGGCCAGTGCGTTGATCTTCGGGCTGATGCCCATGCGCACCGAAGCGAACACCTTCATCGGCAGCGTGGTCGAGCCCGGCGTGGCGACGAAGCTGGCCACGACCACGTCATCCAGCGACAGGGTGAAGGCCAGCAGCCAGCCCGCCACCAGCGCCGGCGCGATGATCGGCAGGGTGATGCGGCCGAACACGGTCAATCGGCTTGCGCCCAGATCCATCGCCGCTTCTTCCAGCGACAGGTCCATTTCCTGCAGGCGCGAGGACACCACCACGGTGACAAAGCACAGGGTGAAGGTGACGTGCGCGATCCAGATCGTGGTCAGGCCACGCGCCGGGAACCCGGGAATCGCCCCCATCGAGGCCAGCAGCGCCATCAGCGAGAAGCCCAGGATCACATCCGGCATCACCAGCGGTGCGGTCACCAGTGCACCGAACAGTGGCTTGCCACGGAAGCGCTTGAAGCGGGTCATCACCATCGCCGCCAGCGTGCCGAGCACGGTAGCCGTGCAGGCGGTCCAGAACGCGACCACCAGGCTGGTCCACATCGCATCCATCAGCGCGCGGTCGGCGAACAGGTCACTGTAGGCGCGGGTGGAGAACCCGGCCCAGACCATCGCCAGCCGCGAGCTGTTGAACGAATAGAACATCAACAGCAGGATCGGCAGGTACAGGAAGGCGAAGCCGAGCAGCAGCACGCCCAGCCCCAGGCCCTTGGCGGTACGCGGGCTCATGCCTGCTTCCCTTCCAGCAGGCGCTGCTGGGAACGGTTGAACAGCAGGATCGGGACCAGCAGCAACAGGATCATTGCCACCGCCATCGCCGAGGCGCCCGGCCAGTTACGGTTGTTGAAGAACTCGTTCCACAGCTGGCGGCCGACCATCAGCGTCTCCGAGCCGCCCAACATTTCCGGGATTACGAATTCACCGATTGCCGGAATCATCACCAGCATGCAGCCAGCGATGATGCCCGCCTTCGACAACGGCAGGGTGATGCGCAGGAACGCCTGCCACGGCTTGGCACCCAGGTCGTAGGCCGCTTCCAGCAGCCGGTGGTCATGCTTGACCAGGTTGGCGTACAACGGCAGCACCATGAACGGCAGGTAGCAGTAGACGATGCCGATGTAGGCGGCAGTCGGCGTATCGATCAGCTGCAGCTTGGGCAGGCCGAGGCTGGTCATCAGCGACTGCAGGCCGGTGAACTGCAGGAACTGGTCGAGCAGGCCGTTGCGGTCCAGGATCGCCTTCCACGCGTACACGCGGATCAGGAACGAGGTCCACGACGGCAGCACCACCAGCATCATCGCCACGTTGCGTGCGGCCGGTGACAGGCGGGCGATGGCATAGGCCATCGGGTAGCCGATCAGCAGGGTCAGGAAGGTGGAGATCGCCGCGATCTTGATCGAGCTCAGGAAGGCCTGCGCATAGATCGAATCGCGGAACAGCGCCAGGTAGTTTTCCAGGTTCAGCTTCAGCGAGAAGCCGCCATCCACGTACTGCAGCAGCCAAGTGTACGGCGGCGAGCCGACCCGGCTGAGCGAGAAGCTGATCATCAGCACGATCAGGAACGGCACTGCGAAGAACAGCAGCAGCCACAGGTACGGAATGCCGATCACCGTGGCACGCAGCCCCGGCAGCCAGCGCTTCAGGCCGGCCGTGCTCATGAGGTCAGCACCACGCCGTCGTTGTCGCGCCAGTGCACCCACACACTGTCGCCCCAGGTCAGGCCATCGCTGGCCCAGCGCTGCGAGTTGGCGAAGTTGGCCAGCACCTTGGCACCGCTGGGCAGGCGCACGTGGTAGACCGAATGGCTGCCGAAGTAGGCGATGTCCTCGATCACACCCTGGGCCTTGTTGGTGTGCCCTTCCGGCTCGTCCTTGCCGATCATCACCTTCTCCGGGCGCAGCGCGAACGCGACCGGCTGCCCTTCATAGCCGGTGATGCCATGGGCGATGTAGATCGGCGCCGGGAACAGCGGCGAGCGCACGGTGACGTACTCGGGCAGGTCCTCGTCGATCACCCCGTCGAACAGGTTGACCGAACCGATGAACTCGGCGACAAAGCGGTTGGCCGGCTGCTCGTAGACCTCGTCCGGCTTGCCGACCTGCTGGATCCAGCCGGCATCCATCACCGCGATGCGGGTGGCCATGGTCATCGCTTCTTCCTGGTCGTGGGTGACCATCACGCAGGTCACGCCCGACGATTCGATGATGCTGACCAGTTCCAGCTGCATCTGCGAGCGCAGCTTCTTGTCCAGCGCGCCCATCGGCTCGTCCAGCAGCAGCAGCTTCGGCCCCTTGGCCAGCGACCGCGCCAGCGCCACGCGCTGCTGCTGGCCGCCGGAGAGCTGGTGCGGCTTGCGCTTGCCCAGGTGGCCCATCTGCACCAGGTCGAGCATCTCGCCGACGCGCTTGCTGATCGCGTCCTTGCCCAGGCCATCCTGTTTCAGGCCGAAGGCGATGTTCTGCTCGACCGTCATGTGCGGGAACAGGGCGTAGGACTGGAACATCATGTTGACCGGCCGCTGGTACGGCGGCAGCGCGTCCAGGCGCTGGCCATCGAGGGTGATGCTGCCCTTGGTGGGCGTCTCGAAGCCGCCGAGGCAGCGCAGCAGGGTCGATTTGCCACTGCCGGAGCCACCGAGCAGGGCGAAGATCTCGCCCTTGCGCACGTCCAGATTGACGTCGTCGACGGCGACGAAACCGTCGAATTCCTTGCGCAAATCACGAATGGAGAGATAGCCGGGCGCACCGGTCGTGTCGACGACGGCGGCTACCGGCTGGGCTTCAACGGGCATGGGGGCTCCGGGAGCGGGCGGTGGACAGCGGCCGCCATTCTACCGGCCGGGGGCTGCAGGGGATATGACGGGAGCAGGTGGAAGCGGCCGCTGGCCGGCCTCGGGGCCTCGAGGGGTGTCGGTTTTCCCCCGCCATGCTGGCCTGTCCGCCGGAAGGCCCGGGCTCTCTTCGACGCCCGGGCGGCCGTCCCGACCAGACACCACGGGCGGCAGCCCGATCTGCAACATTTTTCAGAACGGGATCCGTTGAAAGCCAAGGACATTCCCCGCGCAATGCCTCGGATCAAGGCCTTGCATGGACCCACACTGGTGATTCCCCCGGACAGCCCCTCCCCCTCCCCCTTCCCGCCCCGCCTGCCGGGCTCCCTGCCCGCAAGGCTGCCACTGGTCATCATCGGCGCCGGCCAGGCCGGGTTGTCGCTCAGCGCGCTCCTGCAGGAGGCCGGCGTCGAGCATCGCGTGCTGGAGGCCGAAACCGTGGGCGCCAGCTGGCAACGGCGCTGGGAGTCGTTCCAGACCAACACCGCCAACGCGACGATGGCCCTGCACGGTCATGCCTATGCCGGCGATGACCCGGAAGGCTTCATGGGCGCCCCGGAGGTGATCCGGCACCTCCGCGAGTATGCCCACGAGCGTTCCCTGCCGATCAGCGAGGGGTGCGTGGTCCACCGGGTCGGGCCCGAGTCCGGTGGCTATGCCATCGACAGCAGCGAGGGGCCGATCCACGCCCAGACGGTGGTGGTCGCCACCGGTGAATACCGTCGCGCGCGGATGCCCCGGGTCCCATTCGCGCCCGCACCAGGCCTCACCGTGCTGCACTCCAGCGACTACCGCAGTCCCGGCCTGCTACCCGAGGGCGCGGTGTTGGTCATCGGCGGCGGCCAGTCCGGCGCGCAGATCGCCCAGGACCTGCGCGACAGCGGTCGCAGCGTGTACTGGTCACTGGCCCAGCGTCACTCGCACACCCGCCGGCTGCGCGGCAAGGACTCGATGACCTGGTGGGACATGGCCGGGCGCATCCACCAGCATGTGAGTGAAGCGGCCGCCGTACTGGCCGGAGAACCGGATGCGCTGCGCAGGGCCCGCACTGCGGAGTTTCCGCTGATCTCGGGCAAGGGAAGCGGCGGCCGGGGCAGCTCGATCAGCCTGCTGGCGATGC
This sequence comes from Stenotrophomonas sp. 22692, assembly GCF_052045015.1. NCBI lineage: Bacteria > Pseudomonadati > Pseudomonadota > Gammaproteobacteria > Lysobacterales > Lysobacteraceae > Stenotrophomonas > Stenotrophomonas sp. 22692. The sequence continues at coordinate 25,248 of NZ_JBQEMR010000004.1, read as the reverse complement.
ACCGCGCAGGTATCAGGTTGCTGGGCCGGTTGCAGGAATTCAGTGGAAACACCGCCCGCTTTGCCGATGTCCGCCCGCAGCTGCGCACCGCGATCGAGGCCACTCGGGCCGAGTATGCCTATCTCGATTCGCTGGCCAGCGCGTACTACGCCACGCGGCCCGAACCGCGCACCGACGATGCCCGTTACATTCCCGAAGAGGTCTATCTGCACTGGGAGCCGGAACCGTCGCCATGCGCGCTGGATCTGCAGGCCGCAGGCATTCGTTCGGTGGTGCTGGCCACCGGCTTCGTCGCCGAATGGCCCTGGCTCGACGTGCAGGGCGCGCTGGATGCACAGGGCTATCCGCTTGGCGACTTCGGCGTTTCCCCGCAGCCGGGGCTGTTCTTCATCGGCATGCACAACCTGCAGCGGATGAGTTCATCGTTCCTGTGCAACGGCGGCCGTGATGCACGCGACCTGCTGCCGGCCATCCTGCGGCACCTGGGCCGAAGCGGGAGTACCGGTTCCGGCGCAGGGCAAGGGAGCCGCCGGGCATGACCCGGCGGCGCCAGACCGGCTTAACGGCCGGTCTTCACCTCGGTCCACAACCGGGTGTAGAGCTTGTCGGTCTCCGGCGTGTTGATCGAGTACGTGAACATCTTCTCGGCCACATCGGCCGGCGGGTAGATGGTCGGGTCGGTACGGATCGCCTCATCCACCAGCGGGGTCGCAGTCGGCACCGGGTTGGCGTAGTGGATGAAGTTGGTGTTGGCCGCGGCAACCTTCGGCTGCAGCAGATAGTTGATGAACGCGTACGCGGCTTCCGGGTGCTTGGCATCCTTCGGGATCGCCAGCATGTCGAACCACTGCGGGGCGCCTTCCTTCGGGATCGAATAGGCCACGTGCACGCCGTTGCTGGCTTCCTCGGCGCGGTCGCGGGCCTGGATGATGTCACCCGACCAGCCGACCACCAGGCAGGTTCCACCGTTGGCCAGCGAACCCACGTACTGCGAGGAGTGGAAATTCTGCACGTACGGGCGGATCGACTTCAGCAGGTCGGCCGCCTTCTGCAGCTCGGCCGGGTCACCGCTGTGCGGGTCCAGGCCCAGGTAATGCAGCGCGATCGGAATCATGTCCGCCGGCGTGTCCAGGATGGTCACGCCGCAGTCCTTCATCTTGCTGATGTTCTCCGGCTTGAACACCAGGTCCCAGCTGTTGGCGATGTCGGTGCTGCCGCCGAAGCGCTGCTTCAGCATGTCCACGTTGTAGCCGATGCCGGTGGTGCCGATCATGTACGGCACGCCGTACTGGTTGCCCGGGTCCTGGGTGGCGATGCGCTTCATCACCGCCGGATCGAGGTTGGCCAGGTTCGGGATCTTGCTCTTGTCCAGCGGCAGGAACACGCCGGCCTGGATCTGGCGGCCGAAGAAGTTCAGCGTCGGCACCACCACGTCGTAGCCACTGTTGCCGGCCAGCAGCTTGGTCTCGACCATCTCATCACTGTCGAACACATCGTAGGTGACCTTGATGCCGCTCTCCTTCTCGAAGGTCGGGATGGTGTCCTCGGCGATGTAATCGCTGTAGTTGTAGACGTTCAGGACCTGGCTGTCCTGCGCGCCGCCGTTGCCACCGCTGCAGGCGGCGAGCATGGCGGAGGCCAGGCCGAGCGTGAGGATACGCAGCTTCATCGGGTGCTCCAGAATGCGGAAAGGGGGGCCGGCGGGGCCGGCAACGGGTGCCAGCCTACCCCCCGGCGGCGGATTTTTCTATTCCAGATGCTCAGACGTTCAGCAGCAGGAACTCGCGCTCCCACGAGCTGATGACGCGGAAGAAGGTCTCGTATTCCTTGCGCTTGACCGAGATGTAGGCGCGGCAGAAGCGCTCGCCCAGCAGCGCCTGCAGCTCGCTGCACTGCTCCAGCCCGTCCAGCGCTTCGCCCAGCGAGCGCGGCAGGTTGTAGCCCAGTTCCTTGGCACTGCCGGTGACCGGTGCGTCCGGTGCCAGCCGCTCACGGATGCCCAGCAGGCCGCAGGCCAGGGTCGCGGCCATCGCCAGGTAGGGGTTGGCGTCGGAGCCGGCGAAGCGGCTTTCCACGCGCATGTTCTCAGGCGTGTCCAGCGGCACGCGCAGCCCGCAGGTGCGGTTGTCATAGCCCCAGTGCACGTTGCTCGGCGAGACCTCGCCGAACACCAGTCGCCGATAGGAATTCACATTCGGCGCGAAGAACGCCATTGCCTGCGGCACGTACTTCTGCAGGCCGCCCAGGTAGTGGCCGAACACCGGGCTGAACTCGCCTTCGGCATGGGTCTCGCCGGCGAACACATTGCTGCCATCGCTCACCCGCACCAGGCTCTGGTGGATGTGCATGGCGCTGCCCGGCTCGTTCTCCATCGGCTTGGCCAGGAAGGTGGCATACACCCCGTGGCGCATCGCTGCCTCGCGCATGGTGCGCTTGAACAGGAACACCTGGTCGGCCAGGTCCATCGCATCGGCGTGGGTGAAGTTCACCTCCAGCTGCGCTGCGCCGGATTCGTGGATCAGCGTGTCCACGTCCAGCTTCATCGCGTCGGCGTAGTCGTACATCAGGTCGAGGATCGGGTCGAATTCGTTGACCGCGTCGATCGAGTACGACTGCCGCGCGGTTTCCGGGCGCCCGGAGCGGCCGGCCGGTGGCAGCAGTGGGAAGTCCGGGTCGGTGTTCTTCTGCACCAGGAAGAACTCCAGCTCCGGCGCCACCACCGGGCGCAGGCCCAGCTCGGCGTAGGCTGCCAGCACCCGGCGCAGCACATTGCGCGGTGCCAGTTCGTGGGGCTCACCGTTCTTCGTGTAGCAATCGTGGATGACCTGCGCGGTGGCATCGGCCGCCCACGGCACCATGCGCACCGTGTCCGGATCGGGGCGCAGCATCATGTCCGAGTCCGACGGCGAGGTCAGCTCGTAGTAGTCATCAGGGAACTCGCCGGTGACGGTGGTGGCGAAGATGCCTTCGGGCAGCCGCGTACCGTAGTCGTGCGAGAACTTGTCGGCGGGAATGATCTTGCCGCGCGCGTTGCCGGTGATGTCCGGCACCAGGCATTCGACCTCGGTGATGCGCCGCTCCTTCAGCCAGCGCAGCAGGCTGCTTTCCTGCGGTGCGGGGGGCGTGGCCGTCTTGCGCGGGCGCGTTCGGGAACTCATCGGGAATCCAGTCGGTTCTGTTGGTGCTGCCGGCAAGCTTGGCCGAACGCACGGAAAATAGCGTGATAGAACGGCGCCTGCATGACACGCCACTCCGGGTGCCACTGTACGCCGAGCACGAAACGATGGTGCAGGCTGCGCGCCGCCTCGACCAGTCCATCATCAGCCACGGCCTCGACCTGCAGACCCTGCGCGAGGCGGGCAATGCCCTGCCCGTGCACCGAATTGACCTGCGCCCGGTCACTGCCGTGCCACTGCGCCAACCAGCCATCGGTAGCCAGGGTGATCGCATGGGCCGGCCCATACTGCACCTCCACCGGCGCCTGCGGGTCTTCGCGATGATCGGACAGGCCCGGCACCGCATGCACCTGCGGATGCAGGCTGCCACCCAGCGCGACGTTCAGTTCCTGGAAGCCGCGGCAGATCGCCAGTACCGGAAGATCCTGCGCCAAAGCCTCACGCAGCAACGCGAACGCATTGGCATCACGGGCCGGGTCATGCGGATTGCCCGGCCAGCTGCGACCGCCCTCGTAGTGCTGCGGTTCGATGTTGCTGACCGCGCCGGTCAACAGCAGGCCATCAAGCCCCTGCAGCCAGTCGCCAGCCGGCAAAGGAGGCTGCAGGCTCGGCAGTACCACCGGGGTCACTTCGGCGGACTCGGCCAGCGCGCGCACGTACTTCTCGCCGGCCACCGCGAAGCGGTGATGGCCGAGCACGGTACTGTCGGTGGGCAGGCCCACCCAGGGCAGGCGGCGCATGGAAAAACTCCTTGACGTGCCGACACGTTACCCGTCGCCCGCCGAGGGCGGCAAGTCGTCGCCGTCACACCATGGCTGTCACGCATCGGCGAAACTACGCGGGTGAATGCTGATCGTCCTCTCCCGCTCCCCCCTCCCGCACTGCGCCCGCGAGGCCCGCGGTGAGCGCCGCCTTCCCGCCCAGCTGGTACGCCGCCAGCCTGCCCGAACCGCCCGCACTGCCCTCGTTGCGGGGGGATGTGCAGGCCGATGTCGCAGTGCTCGGCGCGGGTTATACCGGCCTGACCGCCGCACTTGAACTGGCTACGCGCGGCCAGCGCGTGGTGGTGCTGGACGCGCAGCGGATCGGCTGGGGCGCGTCCGGTCGCAACGGTGGCCAGGCGCTGGTCGGCTATGGCTGCGAGGTGGACGAGCTGGAGCGTCAGCTCGGTCGTGATGATGCGCGCCACCTGTTCGACTGGTCACGCGACGCGGTGCAGGCAATGCGCACACGCATCGATCGCCACGGCATCGACTGCCATTGGGTGGAAGGCCACGCCAGCGTCGCGATCCGCGAACGCCATGAGCGCGACCTGCGGGCCAACTGCGAGCATCTGCAACGCCACTACGACTACCCCATGCAGTGGTGGGACCGTGATGCCCTGCGCGCACAGCTGGACAGCCCGCGCTACCGCGCCGCGATGTTCGATCCGCTCAGCGCGCATCTGCAGCCCCTGGCCTATGCCCGCGGACTGGCCGATGCGGCGCGTGCGGCCGGCGCGGTGATCCACGAGAACTCCGCAGTGACCCGCGTGCAGCTCGGACCGCAGCCCACCCTGCATACCGCGCAGGGAAGCGTGCGCGCCGCGCATCTGGTGGTGGCCGGCAACGCCTGGCTGCAGGGCCTGCTGCCCGAGCTGGAACGGCGGATCATGCCGGTCGGCACCTATATCGGCGCCAGCGCGCCGCTGGGTGCCGAGCGCGCCCATGCCCTGATCGGCAACAACATGGCCGTGGCCGACACCGCCTGGGCACTGGACTACTTCCGTCTCAGCCACGACCACCGCCTGCTGTTTGGTGGCCGTGCCAGCTATTCAGCACTGCCCCCGCCCGGCCTGCGCGGGGTGATGCAGCGGCGCATGCACCAGGTGTTCCCGCAGCTGGCCGACGTGGCGCTGGAGCAGGTCTGGGGCGGTTATGTGGACATTACCCGCAACCGCGCCCCGCATTGGGGCCGGCTGGACGGCAACCTGTACTTCGCGCAGGGGTTCTCCGGCCATGGGGTGGCCGCCGCCGGGCTGGCCGGTGAGGTGATCGCCGCTGCCATTGCAGGCCAGAGCGAGCGCCTGGATGTGTTCCAGCGCCTGCGGCATGCCCCCTTCCCTGGCGGCCGGCTGCTGCGCACGCCGCTGCTGGTGGCGGCGATGTCGTGGTACAAGCTGCGGGATGCGTTGTGGTGAGTTGATCAGGGATCACCCTGAATTGGCTCCCTCGGAAACTGTGAAACCCGTCGCCACGGGAATTCATGTGATGATTTTCTCACTTGCCCGGCGCTGCGCTGCGGAGATTGCATAATCGAACGCGTGTCGATACCGTCGGCACGAACCGGGTCCCGCGGCGAATGGATGCTGACAGGGAACGTACTGTGAAGGGGTAGTGCGATTGAATTGGTGGAATGAAGGCCTGCAGCTGAAGTTGCGCATCCATCCGGCAGGACTTGCCTTGGCTGTGCTGTATGCCATTGCCTGTTGGGCCACCCGCCAGTTGTCCCTTGATCAGTTCTACCTACCTGCCGGCGTTCGCGTGGCTGCAGTGCTGCTATGCCCAACGCGGTTCTGGCCTTATCTGCTGCTGGGTGAGTACGCCTACTTTGCGCAGATGCGATTGCCGATGGTTGAAAAGTACGGCGCAGCCTGGGCCATCCTCGCGTCAGGCGTGCTGATGCCTGCAGTAATGCTCATCACCCGCTGGGCCCGCAGCTTTTTTGCGAACTCGGTCACATCCCGTCTTCTGGCCATCGCGTTCCTTTCCTCCGTCGTGGTCACTCTCTTGAATGTGAGCCTTTCCCAACTGCTTTGGCCAACGCCACCCGCAGATTCGGCGCTTGCGTTCCTTTCCCGTGCAGCACGTTTCAGCGTAGGTGATTTCATTGCCATCCTTACGGTGACTCCCCTCGCATTGCTTTGGGCAATGAGAAACACCGAACCACACTGGAAGACCATTTTCACAGGCCCCACCGCCGTGGCCCTGTTGTTGATGACATTGCTCGGCGTTACCGCATCGTTGATTCCCAACGAAGCCAGTACACTCCGGACGTCCCTGCAGTTACTGATGGGGCTGCCCGTGATCGCACTCACGTGCCTGCATGGCTGGCGCGGTGCGGCCGTCGGCGTACCGATGCTGAATCTGATTATTGGCCTGACAACGCCAAAGCCCTATGCAGCAGCCTTTGATGCCGCAACGTTCACCACACAGCAAATCATGGCCATCACGGGAGTAGCACTACTGCTGCTTGGCTCCCGTATAAGCCACTTTCGTCGGCGCTATCAGTTGCGTGAGGTGGGCGAAAAGAACGCCATCAACCTTGCGCGCAGCTCGCACCTGGCGAGCGAGTCAGATCTTCGCGAACGCGCGATTCACCTGCGCAAGCTGGGTGACGGCATCGACCTGTCGCTTTCGGAAGTCATCAACTGGCTCAACAGCCACGGTCATTCCGCAATTGCCAACAGCCTGACTCACACAGCCAATGTGCACTCCCGGCTGTTCCGCGAACAGGCAAGCCTGGTGTATCCCACTGCGCTTGAGCAGTTGGGTCTGTATGTTGCACTGCAGGCCGGAGGCGTGCGCTCGGCGTGGGTCAATACGCACCGCGTAGCCGAACCGCGCCTTGCCGGTGATCCCTGCCGTCTCAGCCTGGACTTGCAGCTGACGGCATACCGGACTCTCATCGATGCCGTTTCTTTGTTGTTGAAGTGCGAATCCGGGCAGGTCATCGTCCGGGCACGCTGCGTCAACGCGGGACAACAGCGAGGAATCGTCATGACAGCCTCGCTGCTGGATCGGCATCGCGCATTGTCCCCAACAACCGTCAGTCTCGTCAGGGAGCGGTTGGCCGGGCGTGCGCTGGCCTTTGGTGGGTCCGTTCACTGTCGCCAAAGCCGCATCGTCATGGTGCTGGTGGAGCCTGGCACCACGACACTGCGTGAGTCGCAAGAAGGGAGTTCATTTGGCGCCCGAGTTGCATCTTCCGCCTAGGCTCAAAATCGGGTGAACGCCTGACCACAGTCGCAACGGCGTGCCGGTGAACGGACACATGGCTGACCGAGATTTGGCTGAGAACGGTTGACCAACAGGTGATGTTTGCCACCTGCTGACCAGTGATTACTGCGTTTCGATGGCCCAGACCGCACTTGTACCGGCGCTGTAGCGCACCAACACGAAACCATTTCCGCGATAGACCAGCGAGCGGATTGCATTGCCTGGTACTGGCAACGGCTGGCCTGGCAACGACACAGGTATCTGCGCCTTGCCGGCCGGGAGCGCCCAGAAAACTCCACCAGCGTTGCCTATGATGACCTGGATGCGACCAGCGAGGTCATTTACCTGGAAATAGGAAATACCATCACGCTGGAAACCGTAGACCTGCCAAGCAGGATCCTGGCTCAGATTGACCGTCGCAGGGAATGCCTCCCCCAGCCCCTGCCGGCTCAAACGGATACCGTGATCGTCAGACTGTGCCCAAACCGCCATCGGCAGCCCAGCGGCGATGATCACTCCCAACACCGCCCCAGCATTAGTTACTCGCATTTTTTTTCCTCGATAAAGAAAACGAAGAGCACGATGAAACTCCCACCCTGTTGAGCCGGGCACCGCCGTCAATGCTCCGCCGCACGGCACCCTCGCCTCACCTGGGCATTCAAGGACCACTATATGTCTATGGGCCCTCTTGATACATAGCAGCGCGCATCTGGATGCAATGTGGAAAACTGCGTCCGCCGCGGAAGATCAGGAACCAACTACCAGCACCCTGTGGGCGCCCTATGCCCCCCGTAGAGATTGCACGTCCTTTCGTCTACAGATAGTGTCCACATCGGGCTTGGCGTGATGCCCCGGAGCATGGGAGGCTCAGGCTTGGACCGATTCAAGAAGGCAATTGAGCTGAGCTTCCGGATCCGTCCGGTCGGTCTTGTGCTGGCCGCCACCTATGCTGCCAGCTGCCTCATATCGCGTCAGTTCTCGCTGGATCAGTTCTTCCTGCCCGCAGGTATCCGGGCAGCGGCGCTGCTGATCGTCCCGACCCGTCTGTGGCCCTACCTGCTGCTGGGCGAGTATGCGTACTTCGCAACGCTGCGCATTCCTATGATCGACTCCTATGGCCTGGATTGGGTCATTCTGGCTTCGACACTGCTGATGCCGATGGCGATGCTGGTGGTCTACCTGCATCGAAGGAGAATGCCGTCCGAGGCAGCCACCGGCCTCTGGCTGCTGTCGTTGTCGATCTGCACGGCACTGTTCGTCCCGGCTCTCAACCTGAGCATTTCATATGTCCTCTGGTCGAATCCTCCGCCGAGCAACCTGCTGGACGCGGTCGACCGAACGATCTTTGGCCACTTCGCGGCCATCATTACCCTGCTCCCACTGGCCTTTCTTTGGGCGCAGCGGCACGTGGATCCCAGTTGGAGCACCCGCTTTGTCGCGCCTACAGCTGCGGCGATCCTGGCGATGCTGATACTGGGGTTGGGCATGCAACTGACAGACAGCAGCGCCCATACCACCCGCACACACCTTGTCCTGCTGGCGGCTCTGCCTGCCATCGCCCTGACCTTCATGCATGGCTGGCGTGGCGCTGCCATCGCGATTCCGCTGTTGAATCTCCCACTTCACGGCGCTACGCCCAGTACCGGCCTGCCCTCCTCTTTCGACCTCGGTACGTTCGCCACCCAACAGAACATGGCTGTGATCAGCGTCGCATTGCTCGCACTCGGATCCAGCATCAGCTATCACCATCAACGCGCACAGGCCCGTTGGCAGGCTGAACGGAACGCCCTGCGTCTGGCACGCAGTTCCCACCAGACCAGCGAGCGTGAGCTGCGTGAACGCGCGGCCCATCTGAAGCATCTGGGCGAGGGCATGGACAGTTCGCTCAGCGAGATGGTCAGCTGGCTGAAGGATCAGGGTCATCATGCCGTGGCGAACAGCCTGCAACACGCGTCATCCGTGCACTCACGTCTGTTCCGCGAGCAGGCCAGCATGGTCTACCCCACCGGGCTGGAGCAGGTCGGGTTGTACATCGCGCTGCAAGCAGGCGGCGCATGCGAGATCTGGAACAACACGCATCGCGTCATTCCGCCCAGGCTGGCGGGTAACCCTTGTCTGCTGACTGTAGATCTGCAACTGGCCATCTATCGCTCCTTGATCGAGGCGGTGTCACTGCTGCTGGAGCTGGAGACCGGGCAGGTCTGCGTGCGTGCCCGAAGTGGCCGGGCGGGCGGACGTCGCGGCATCGTTGCTGTCGTGAGCCTGCTCGACCGTGGTTGCACGCTGTCGGCACGCACCACCGACCAGGCCGTCGAGCGCCTGGCCGGTCGAATGCTTGCTTACGGCGGCAAGGTCAACTGCCGGGGCAATCGGCTGCGACTGGTCCTGCATGAATCGATCAGCCACGCGGCGCCAGCGGCGGCCTGACACGGAATCTGGCCCAGCGCGCAACGTTCGCCGCTAAAGTTACACCCGAAACCGCCGCTATCCGTGCCGAGCCCTCCTTCGTGAGCCACCGCATCATGCCCGTCCTGCCGCAGGCCGCCGTCGATGGCGACCTGGCCGATCCCCTGCCACAGCGGATCCTGCTGGTCGAAAACTCCCGTGCGTTCACCGGCATGCTGCGCGAAGCCATCGAACAGCGCCTGGAACTGCCAGTGGTGATCGCCTCCACTCTGGCCGAGGCCGACCGCCTGCTCAACGAAGGCGGCGGCTGGTTCCTGGTGCTGACCGGGTTGGTGCTGGCCGACGGCGACCGTGATGCGGTGGTCGAGTTCTTCCTCAAGCGCGACCTGCCCACCGTGGTGGTCAGCGGCGTGTACGACGAGGACCTGCGCAAGCGCGTGCTGCAGCAGCAGATCATCGACTACGTGCTGAAGAACACCCCCGGCAGCATCGACTACCTGGTGTGGCTGGTGCAGCGGCTGGAACGCAACCGCCGCATCGCCGCGCTGGTGGTGGACGATTCGCCGTCCGCGCGTGGCTATGCTGCGGCCCTGCTGCGCATGTACGGCCATGAGGTGCATGAAGCCGCCGACGGCAACGAGGGCCTGGCTGCGATCGAGGCGCACCCGGCGATCCGCCTGGCGGTGGTCGACCAGGAAATGCCCGGCATGCAGGGCGTGGAGTTCACCCGTCGCCTGCGCACCCTGCGCTCGCGCGACAAGGTGGCGGTGATTGGCATCTCCGGCAATACCGATGCCTCGCTGATCCCGCGCTTCCTGAAGAACGGCGCCAACGATTTCCTGCGAAAACCCTTTTCGCGCGAGGAATTCTTCTGCCGTGTCTCGCAGAACGTGGACCAGCTGGAACTGATCGGCACCCTGCAGGATCTGGCCACCCGCGACTTCCTGACCGGCCTGCCCAACCGCCGCTGCTTCCTGGAGCAGAGCCAGCGCCAGCTGCCGCAGCTGCAGCTGCATGGCCAGTGCGTGGCGGTGGCGATGATCGACATCGACCACTTCAAGCACATCAATGACACCCACGGCCATGAAGCCGGCGACGATGCACTGCGTGCGGTGGCCGGCGCAGTGGCCGCACATGCGCGCAGCCAGGACCTGATCGCACGTTTCGGTGGCGAGGAGTTCTGCCTGCTGGTGCCGGACATGGAACAGGACGAGGCGCTGCTGTACTTCGAGGAACTGCGCCAGCGCATTGCCGCACTGGAAGTGGACATCGGCACCGCCACCCTGCGCATGACGGTCAGCATCGGCCTGTGCTGCCTGCGCCCGCAGCGTGATGCACTGCACCGGTTGATCTCCGAGGCCGACCGCCAGCTGTACCTGGCCAAGGCCGGTGGCCGCAACCGGGTCAGCTGCACCACGGTGGCCAGCCCGCTGCGCCCGCGCGAGCCTGCCCTGCCCTGACCGGCCCGCTTTGATCCAGATCAACGCCGCACCCGCGCGGCAGTTCTACAGTCGGCCCCGACATACGCATGAAGGGGAGCCGGGGATGGCACTACTGGTCTGGCAGGACGATCTGAACATCGGCATCGATGTGATCGACCAACAACACCGCCGCATCATCGAGATGCTCAACCACCTGCACGTGGCCCAGGCCAGCATGCAGCGTGCGGCGGTGGGTGAAGTGATCGATGAGGTGGTGGACTACACCATGTCGCACTTCGCGTTCGAGGAAGAGCTGATGGAGGAAGCGGGCTATCCGTTCTGTGCCGCGCACAAGCGCGTGCATGAGGTCTTCATCAAGCGGGTATCGGAGTACCGCATGCGCTTCCAGGCCGGTGAGGACATCAGCGATGAACTGCGCACCATGCTCTCGCGCTGGCTGTTCAACCACATCCGCGGTGATGACCAGGCCTATGCCGAACAGGTCAAGGCGCACCTGAACCAGTTCGCCCGCGAACACCAGGGCGGCGGTTGGCTGGGGCGCACGCTCAAGCGCTTCTTTGGTTGAGCCGCAGCGCGCGCCGGTGCAGTGCCACCAGCGCGCACAGGGTCGCCACCGCGGTCAGGCACAGGTAGTAGCCCACCGCGACCAGGCCGAAGCGTTCGGCCAGCCAGGTGGCCAGGTACGGCGCTGGCGCCGCACCGAGGATGCCGGCCAGGTTGAATGACAGCGACGCGCCGGTATAGCGCACCTCCACCGGGTAGATCTCGGCCAGGAAAGTGCCGCAGGGGCCGTAGGTCAGGCCCATCAGGAACAGGCCCAGGCACAGGAAGCCAGTGACCAGCCACGGGCTGTGCGGCTGGAACAGCGGTGCGAACAGCACACCGAAGCCGACGATCAGTACGCTGGCAACGATCATCGTGCGCCGCGTGCCCCAACGGTCGCCATAGCGCGCCGACAGCGGGATGCCCAGCGCGAAGAACAGCATGCCGGCCATCTGCATCAGCAGGAACTGCTCGCGGCTGTAGCCCAACACTGCAGTGCCATGGCCGAGACTGAACACCGTCATCAGGTAGAACAGCACGAAGGTGGCGAACGCGCCCAGGGTGCCCAGCAGCATCGGCACCGGATGATCACGCAGCACGGTCCACATCGGCAGCCGCACCGGCGCCTTGCGCTCCAGTGCCTTCTTGAAATCGGGTGTCTCGTGGATGTTCAGGCGCACCCACAGGCCGAGGCCGACCAGCAGCGCGCTGGCCACGAACGGAATACGCCAGCCCCATTGCAGGAAGTCGTCCTGGCTCAGGCAGCGGCCAAGCACGAGGAAGATGCCGGCCGACAGCAGAAAGCCGAGCGGTGCGCCCAGCTGCGGGAACATGCCGTACCAGGCGCGCTTGCCCGGCGGTGCGTTCTCGGTGGCCAGCAGCACCGCCCCGCCCCATTCCCCGCCCAGGCCCAGACCCTGGCCGAAGCGGCACAGCGCCAGCAGCGCCGGGGCCCACAGGCCGATCTGGGCATGGGTGGGCAGCAGGCCGATCAGCACCGTGGACAGGCCCATGGTCAGCAGCGCGGCCACCAGTGTGGCCTTGCGGCCGATGCGGTCACCGAAGTGGCCGAACACCGCCGAGCCCACCGGGCGCGCGATGAACGCGACCGCAAACGTCGCCAGTGACTGCAGCAGCGCGGCCTGTTCGCTGCTGTCCGGGAAGAACAGGTGCGGGAACACCAGCACTGCAGCCGTGGCGTAGATGTAGAAATCGAAGAACTCGATGGTGGTGCCGATCAGGCTGGCCAGCAGGACTCGACTGGGGGAATTCACGGGTGGCGCGGCAGCGGTGATCGTCGACATCGGCAACACGGGTAACGGCGGATCGCCCGATTCTGCCACGCGCCGATGGCCACACGGGGCGATGGTTTCAGCCGACACCGATGCCAACGGAATTTTTCGGGCCGCCCGCTAGTCTGCGCCACCGGTCCCTGCATGGATGCTTTGCCGATGACTGCAGTCGCGCTGTCGTGGTCCGATTCGCCGAAGCTGCCGCGCATGGCGGCATGGCTGGCGGTGCTGCTGGTGCATGGGTTGATGGCAGTGTGGCTGCTGGGCAGTGGCAGGATGACGCTGCGCAGCGACGAAGGTGCCAGGATTTCATTGCGCTGGATACCGCCGGAGCCCCCCCCGGCGATTCAACCACATCCGGCGCCCCCCACCACATCGGCGGCGCGTCCGGCCCCCTCGACAGCGCCACGCCCGACCCCGTCGGCACCCACGGATGTCAACACGCCCGCGTCCGAGGAACCGCCTGCACCGGCGCCACTGATGCTGGACCTGCCTGCGGGCAGCATCGATGGCGGTGACGGTATCAGCGCGGCGGGCGTGGCGCCACGCCTGATCGGTCGGCGCGAGGTCCATCCCGCGTTCGGGCCGCGCCGCAATTACTTCCGGATCCGTCGGCAGATGACCCCCGAGCAGATCGTGCATGGCGTGGCGCAGCTGCTGGGGTTGTGGCCACCGGGGTACATCGTCGACCCGTGCGAGCTGGGCAAGCAGGACATGGACTATTTCCAGAACGCCGTCGAAGAAGCCGACCGCGACATGCTGCGTGCGGCCGTGCTGCAGGTGAGCACCCGCTGCCGGTAGAGGGCACGCCTTTGTAGAGTCGAGCCATGCTCGACTGCTCTTGCCGAGATGCAGCCGAGCATGGCTCGGCGCTACAGAGGGGCGAACGGCAGTCGAGCATGGCTCGACTCTACAAAGAGCGAACAGCCGTCCAGCAATCGCGTCGTTACAACTGGATCCAGGTAGCCTTGATCTCGCTGTACTTGTCGAACGCATGCAGTGACTTGTCCCGCCCATTGCCGGACTGCTTGTAACCACCAAACGGGGCGGTCATGTCGCCACCATCCCAGCCGTTCACCCAGACACTACCCGCGCGCAACTGCCGCGCGACCCGATGGGCGCGGCTGAGATCACGCGTCCACAGGCCCGCGGCCAGGCCGTAGCGACTGTCATTGGCCAGGCGCACCGCTTCGGCCTCGTCGTCGAAGCCGAGTACGGCCAGCACCGGCCCGAATACTTCCTCACGCGCCAAGGCCTGCTCCGGGCGCACCTGGTCGAACACTGTCGGCTGCACATAGCTGCCGCCGGCCTCGACCTCGGCCCGTCGCCCACCCAGCAGCAGCCGCGCGCCCTCGCCTTCTGCGCGTGCAATATCGTCCATCACCTTGTGCAGATGCGCGGCATCCACCAGCGCGCCCATCGGTGCATCGGCCTCCAGCGGATGCTGCGGCTGCATGTGCTGGCCATGGGCGATCACCTGATGCACGAAATCCTCGCGGATCGAGCGCTGGACCAGCAGCCGGGAGCCGGCAGTACAGACTTCGCCCTGGTTGAAGAAGATGCCCTGTGCCACCGCCTTGGCGGCGACGTCCAGATCGGGGGCGTCGGCAAACACCACATGCGGGCTCTTGCCACCACACTCCAGCCAGACCCGCTTGAGGTTGGATCGCCCTGAATACTGCAGCAGCTTCGCGCCGGTGGCAGTGGAACCGGTGAAGGCCAGCACGTCCACGTCCATGTGCAGGGCCAACGGTTCACCGACGCGCGCACCGTGGCCCGGCAACACGTTCAGTACGCCCTCCGGCAGGCCCGCCTCGGCGGCCAGTGCGGCCAGCCGCAGCGCACTCAGCGGTGACCGCTCGGAAGGCTTGAGCACCACCGAGTTGCCCATGGCCAAGGCCGGTGCGATCTTCCAGCACGCCATCAACAGCGGGAAGTTCCATGGCACGATGGCCGCCACTACGCCAGCGGCCTCACGCGTGACCAGCCCCAGCTCGTGCGGGCCGGTGGGCGCGACCTCGCCGTACAGCTTGTCCACCGCTTCAGCGGTCCAGCGCAGGCAGCGCACCACGCCGGGCAGGTCGATACGGCGCGCGTCACGCACCGGCTTGCCCATGTCCAGGGTTTCCAGCAGGGCCAGTTCATCGGCGTGCGCTTCCACCAATGCCGCCATCGCCAGCAGCACGCGCTTGCGATGGGCCGGAGTGGCCTGCGACCAGTGGCCCGCCTCGAAGCTGCGTCGCGCGGCCAGGACCGCGCGCTCGACATCCTGCGCGTCGCAGTCGGCAACCGCGCCCAGCACGCGACCGTCGATCGGGCTGATGCAGTCGAAGCGGGCGCCACTGGCGGCATCGACATAGCGGCCGTCGATGAAGGCCTGGCCCGGCATCGACAGCTGGAGGGCCAGCGCCTGCCAATGGCTACGGTCGGGGAAATCAGCCATGGGAAGCTCCAACATTCAACGAGCCTTCGTTATACCGGGACCGCCGCGACTCCGCCGTGACGCGGCTGCGCTACATTCGTCGCATCGGACCCGACGGAGCTGGCATGAAGCGTCCCGAAAGCGACCTGCACGACCTGGCCACCCAGCGCCCCGAGTCACTGGACGCGTACTGGATGCCGTTCACCGCCAACCGCCAGTACAAGGCGGCACCACGCATGCTGGTGCGCGCCGAAGGCATGCACTATGAGGATGTCGACGGCCGCCAGATCCTCGATGGCACTGCCGGCCTGTGGTGCTGCAACGCCGGCCATGCCCGCCCACGCATTGTCGATGCCATCGCCGAGCAGGCACGCACGCTCGACTACTCGCCGGCCTTCCAGATGGGCTCGCCGCCGGCCTTCGCGCTGGCGCAGCGACTGGCCGCACTGGCTCCGGGCCCGCTCAACCATGTGTTCTTCACCAGCTCCGGCTCCGAGGCGGTGGATACGGCGATGAAGATCGTGCTGGCCTACCACCGCCAGCGTGGCGAGGGCCAGCGCACCCGCTTCATCAGCCGCGAGAAGGCCTATCACGGCGTCGGTTTCGGCGGCATGGCACTTGGCGGGCTGCCCAACAACCGCAGGGCGTTCGGCCTGCAACTGGGTGGCGTGGACTACCTGCGCCACACCCTGGACCTGCCGCGCAATGCGTTCAGCAAGGGCCTGCCGCGCCAGGGCGCGGAACTGGCCGACGACCTGGAAAGACTGATCACGCTGCACGACGCCTCCACCATTGCCGCCGTCTTCGTCGAGCCCATCGCCGGCTCCGCCGGGGTGATCCTGCCCGCACCCGGCTACCTGCAGCGCCTGCGCGAGCTGTGCGACCACCACGGCATCCTGCTGGTGTTCGATGAGGTCATCACCGGCTTCGGCCGGGTTGGCATGCCGTTCGCCGCGCAGCGCTTCGGGGTCACCCCGGACCTGCTGACCTTTGCCAAGGCGGTCAGCAACGGCGCGGTGCCACTGGGCGGCGTGCTGGCCAGCGACGCCGTGCATACCACGCTGATGCAGGCCCCGCCGCAGGCCATCGAGCTGTTCCATGGCTATACCCATTCCGGCCACCCGCTGGCCTGCGCCGCAGCGCTGGCGACGCTGGACGTCTATGCCGAGGAGCGCCTGTTTGAGCGTGCCATCGAGCTGGGCGAGTACTGGCAGGAACGGCTGCATGCACTGCAGGGCCTGCCCAACGTGATCGACATCCGCAACTTCGGGCTGGTCGGCGCGGTCGAGCTGGCACCGCGCCGCGATGCTCCCGGCAGCCGTGGCTACGAGGTGTTCCGGCGCTGCTTCCACGACGGCCGGTTGCTGGTGCGCTGCACCGGCGACATCATCGCGCTGTCGCCGCCACTGATCGTGGACAAGGCACAGATCGACCAGATCACCGGCACCCTGGGCGAGATGATCCAGGCCACCGCCTGAGCCCGGGCCAGCGGTGGCGAGCGGGTACAATCGGCGGTTCCGCTCCTGCTCGCTGCCGTGCCCATGGATATCGTCGTCAAAGAAGAACTCAAGGCCTACATCGACCCGCTGACCGCGGACGAACATGACGCGCTGGAGCGCAGCATCCTGGCCGAAGGCTGCCGCGATGCGCTGGTGCTGTGGGGTGATGTGCTGGTCGATGGCCACAACCGTTTCGGCATCTGCCAGAAGCACGGCCTGCCCTTCAACACCGTGCAGAACACCCGTTTCCAGAGCATGGAAGACGTGCACCTGTGGATGATCGAGCAGCACCTGGGCCGCCGCAGCGTGTCCGATTTCCAGCGCGGTGTGCTGGCGCTGCGCAAGCGCGACATCCTGGCCGCCCGCAAGCAGGTCGAGCAGGCCCAGCTGCAGCGCGAGAGCGACGGCACCGCCGACGTCGTCGTAGACGCGGGCGAGGACGGCCCGCCGTGGGAACCGGCGCCGAAGATCAGCCGCGCCGAGCTGGCCCGCGAGGCCAAGCTGAGCACAAGCCAGGTCGGCATGATCGAGCGCATCCACGCCCAGGCCGCGGCCGAGGTGGTGGAAGCGGTGAAGGCCGGCGTGATCTCGATCAGCGCCGCTGCGGCCGTGGCCGACCTGCCGGAAGACGAGCAGCGCGCTGCCGCCGCCGGTGGCAAGGACGAGCTGAAGCAGGCCGCCAAGCGCGTGCGCGAGTCCAAGCGCAAGCCGCGTGCACCGAAGCCTGAACCAGCCGAGATGGATTTCGAAGAACCCAGCGAGGACGAGGTGGCCAGCCGCGATGCCGAGGTTCTGTCGGCACTGGAACAGCTGGGCGAGGATGCACCGGCCCTGCGCCGTCGCGTGGTCGCGCTGACCCGCGAGAACGACACCCTGCGCGCGCAGCTGGCCGCGCTGCGCAAGCAGCTGGAAGCGCTCTAAGCGCTCTCGACGCGCTTCTGTAGAGCCGAGCCCATGCTCGGCTGCTCTTTTCCACGCGCAAGGCAGCCGAGCATGGGCTCGGCTCTACAGACAGGCGTCACCAAGCTGCGGTTAGACTTTCCGCATGACGCCTGCCCACGATCCGCGCCGCGCTCAGCTGCGGCGCCTGAAAGCCCTCGCGCTGGGCCTGTTGCTGTTGATGCTGGCCGGTTTCGCAATCAGCCACTGGCAGGGCGAGCGCGGCATCTGGGCCTGGGTCTCGGCCTTCTGCGAAGCAGCGGCCGTGGGCGCGCTGGCCGACTGGTTCGCTGTGGTCGCGCTGTTCCGGCGGCCGATGGGCCTGCCGATCCCGCATACCGCAATCATCCCGCGCAGCAAGGAACGCATCGGCGACAGTCTCGCCCTGTTTGTGCGCGACCAGTTCCTGGAGCCGGGTGTGCTGCTGGCCAAGCTGCAGGTGTTCGATCCAGCCAGCCGCCTCGGCAGCTGGCTGGCCGACCCGGCGCGCTCGCGGATGCTGGCCGACATGGCCCGCGGCTGGGCCCTGCAGGCGCTGGATTTCTTCGACGAAACCGCCGTACGCCGCCAGCTGCACGCCTTTGTGGTGCAGCAGCTGCGGCAGTGGAATGCCGCCGCCACCGCCGGTGAGCTGCTGGCCCTGCTGACCGCCGATGGGCGCCACCAGCGCGTGCTGGACGAAGGCCTGCAGCGCCTGGGGCGCTGGCTGGAGCAACCGGAAGTGAAGGAGCGTGCTTCGCAGCTGATCGTGCGTTACATCCAGCGCGAGTGGCCCACCCTGTCGAGCACGGTGAACTGGGTCAAGCCGATCGACGAGATCGGCGACAGCCTGGCCGAACGCCTGGCGCGGGCGGTACTGGAAGAACTGCAACAGGTGCTGGCCGAGCCGCAGCATCCGCTGCGCCAGGACTATGAGACCTGGCTGCAGAACTACGTGCAGCGCCTGCGCGAAGACCCGGCGCTGGCCGAGCGCATCGAACAGCTCAAGCAGGACATGATCGACCACCCCGCCCTGCAGGACTACGTGCAGGGGCTGTGGGCGCGCATCCATGCCAGCCTGCGCGCCGACCTGCAACGCGAGGACTCGGCACTGGTCGGCCACCTGCAGCGCAGCCTGGCCTCGCTGGGCAGCAGCCTGCAGGCCGATCCCGCCCTGCGCGACGCGCTGAACCAGCATCTGCTGGAGGGCGCCCAACGTCTGACCGGTCGCCTGCGCGAAGGCGTGACCACGCATATCGCGCAGACCGTGAAGGGCTGGGACGAGCGGCACCTGGTCGAGCAGCTGGAACTGAGTGTGGGCCGCGACCTGCAGTTCATCCGCTTCAACGGCACCCTGGTAGGTGGCCTGATTGGCCTGCTGCTGCATGCGGCCACGGTGGTGTTCAGGTTCTAGCCCCGGCCAACGCCCACGATCAGCACGCTTGATTCATAAAATGCGAATACATATCATTTACTGATCGGTTGTACGCTTAGCCAAACGGGCACGAAGACGTGCCCATCGCCCGTGTACTGCCCCGACTTCTGGGCTGCCCGTCTGCGCGGGCAGTGCTTCGTCGATGGGACACGCTGGGCGACATGCGCAGGGCGCAAGGGGGCCGCGGACGCGTTCCATCCCCTCCCCTACCTGCAGGAACGCCGTGGACCGCTCGCCCGCAACCGCCAGCCCCCGCACCTTCTTCTCCAACCCGCGCTGGGGCGTGCTGTCACGCTCGTTGGCTGCAATCTTCGGCGGCTACGCGCTGGCCTCGGTGACCAGCGTGTTCTGCGCGGTGGCCCTGCCTGGCGCGCGCGGCCAGACCGTGCTGACCGGCATGCTGCTGGCGATTCTGGTGGCCGCCTGCGCGGCGCTGTGGGCGTTCGCTACCCGCAGCGCGCTGCGTGCGTGGATCGGCATTCTCGCTCCCACCCTGCTGATGGCTGCCATCGCGCGCATGCTGGGGGCCTGGGCATGAAGAACGGATTCCGCCAGTCGATGGCCTGGCTGCACACCTGGACCGGGCTGCTGGTCGGTTGGTTGCTGCTGCTGATTTTCATGGCCGGCACGGCCAGCTACTACCGCGAGGAAATCAGCCGCTGGATGCGTCCCGAACTGCCGTCCAGCAACGTCAGCATCGACGTCGCCGCGCAGCGCGCGGTGGACTACCTGCAGGCCAACGCCGCGCAGGCCGAGAACTGGTTCGTCACCCTGCCGCAGCCGCGCAACCCGGCCATGCAGATGTTCTGGCGACTGCCCCCGGAACTGGCCGACCCCAGCCGTGGCCGTCGAGGCGGCTTCGGCGATGCCACGCTCGACCCCAACACCGGCCAGGCACTGAAGGCCCGTGAGACCCGCGGCGGTGATTTCTTCTACCGCCTGCACTTCGACCTGCACTACATCCCGGTGCTGTGGGCACGCTATCTGGTCGGCTTCTGCGCGATGTTCATGCTGGTGGCGATCATCACCGGCGTCATCACCCACAAGAAAATCTTCAAGGACTTCTTCACCTTCCGCAAGGACAAGGGCCTGCGCTCCTGGCTCGATTTCCACAACGTCAGCGCGGTGATGGCCCTGCCCTACCACGCGATGATCACCTACACCGGCATCGTCACGCTGATGATCATGTACCTGCCGTGGGGCGTGAAAGTCGCCTACCCGCAGGACGAGGACAAGTTCTTCAGCGAAGCCTTCGGCGGCATGCCGGAGGTGACCGCGCCGGCCGAAGGCCGCGCAACACCGCTGCCGATCGCGCAACTGCTGGACAGCGCGCGTGCGCATTGGCACGGCGTGGAAGTGGCCGGCTTCACCGTGTCCAACCCGGGCGCGGCCAATGCGGTGATCGACATCCGCCAGCGTGATGGCAAGCGCCTGTCCACCGACACCCCGGCCGTGCGCTACGACATGGTCAGCGGTGCATTGCTGGAAGAAACACCGCCCTCCGGTGGCGCCACCGCCACCCGCGGCGTGCTGTACGGCCTGCATCTGGCACGCTTTGCCGACTGGGGCCTGCGTGCACTGTTCTTCCTGTCCGGCCTGGTCGGCTGCCTGATGGTCGCCAGCGGCGTGGTGCTGTGGGCGGTGAAGGAACATCCCAAGCATGCCAAGAGTGGACGCATCGGCTTCGGCCTGCGCCTGGTCGATGCGCTGAACATCGGCACCGTGGCCGGGCTGCCGATCGCCTTTGCCGCCTACTTCTGGGGCAACCGCCTGCTGCCGCTGGCCATCGCCGAGCGCTCGAGTGCGGAAGCCAACGTGTTCTTCTACGCTTGGGGCGGCGCGCTGCTGGCCGCTTTCATCTGGCCGAAGCGGATGATGTGGGCGTGGCAGCTGTACCTGGGCGCCGCCGCGTTCGCGCTGGTGCCGGTGGTCAACGCGCTGACCACGCATGCCCACCTGGGCGTCACCCTGCGCAACGGTGACTGGGTGCTGGCCGGCGTTGATCTGTCGATGATTGCCTTCGGCGCGATGCTGGCGATGTGCGGCTGGCGCATGCAGCGCTGGACGCCACCGCTGAGTGCGGCCGAGAGGAAGAAGCGCGCGGCTGCCGCAGCAGCGCCGAAGGCATCAGTCGAAGCGGCCGAAGCGGAGGCCAGCGCATGATGCTGCTGGCTCTGACGCTGTCGTTCTCTGCGTTCACCGCCCTGTCGCTGGCGATGGAAAAGCACCAGCACGACCTGCACGGTAAGGCTGCAGCTCCCCCGGCACGGCGCACGCAGTGGCGGGTGCTGGGCTGGGCCCTGCTGACGGTGGCGTTCGCGTTGTGCGTGGTCGACCATGGCTGGGCGATGGGCCCGGTGCTGTGGCTGGGCACGATGACCCTGGGCGGTGTGGCGCTGTCGTTCGGGCTGTACCCGTACCGACCGAAGTGGATCGCGCCGCTGGCGATCGCGTTGCCGGTGGCCGGGCTGGTGGTGGGGTTGCTGTAACCGCCATCCACGCATGGCGTGGATCTACTGGCCAGATGGGTGGTGCCGGCCATCGGCCGGCACTGACGGACTTACCCCAACCGCTTCAGTTCCCACGCGCGGTGGATGCGCGCGTTGCGCTCGAAATCCGGACCGATGGTGCGCGCGGTGATCTCGCGGCACTGGGCGAATTCGGCGATGGCGTTCTCTTCCAGCTTGAAGCGGCGGAAGTTGTTCGAGAAATACAGCACGCCGCCCGGTGCCAGCCGCGCCACGGCTGCGCGCAGCAGCTTCAACTGCTCGCGCTGCACATCGAAGTCATCGGCACGCGCGGAGTTGGAGAAGGTCGGCGGGTCGCAGAAGATCACGTCGTACTGGCCCCGGTCGCCTTCCAGCCAGGCCATGGCATCGGCCTGGACCAGCAGATGCTGGTTGCCCCCCTGCCCGTTCAGCGCCAGGTTGTCGTAGCACCACTGCAGGTAGGTGGCCGACAGGTCGACGCTGGTGGTGCTGGTGGCACCGGCCACCGCGGCCTGCACGCTGGCCACGCCGGTGTAGCAGAACAGGTTGAGGAAACGCTTGCCGCGCACCTGCTCGGCCATCATCCGGCGCAGCGGGCGGTGGTCGAGGAACAGGCCGGTATCGAGGTAGTCGAACAGGTTCACCTGCAGCAGCGCATTGTTCTCTCGCACCACGATGAATTCATCACGCTGTTCGAAACGGCCGTACTTGCTGCCACCCTTGCCGCGCTCACGCGACTTCATCGACACCTGCTCCGGCGGCACGCCGAACACTTCGCGCGCTGCCGCCAGCAGCTCGTTGCGGCGGCGGCGCACGTCGTTCTCGGGAATCGCCGCCGGTGCGGCGTATTCCTGCACATGCAGGAAGGTGCGGCGCTTGCCACCGTCTTCCTCGTAGACATCGATGGCCGCCGCGTACTCCGGCAGATCGGCGTCGTAGGCGCGGAAGCAGGTGATGTCCTCGCGGGCACGCCAGCTCTTGAACTTCTTCAGGTTCTTGCGCAGGCGATTGGCCACCATCTGCGCACCTTCGCTCAGCTCGCGCGGCTGCGCCGGGTCACGGCCCGGCACGGCGATCGGGTCGCAGACGATCAGCGCGCATTCCAGCGCACCGTTGAACATCTGGTACTTCTTGCCCGCACGCAGGCCGGTGGCGAAGGCCAGCTCGTCGTTGCCGCACAGCAGGCTGGCACGCCACTGCGGCACGGCCTTCTGCAGGGCGTTGCCCAGTGCGCGGTACAGCGCCGGATCGGCGGCCAGGCGCTCGTCGTACGGCGGGTTGCAGACCACCGCGCCGATCTCCTGCTCCGGCGCGGCCAGGTCGGCGACGTCGGCGCGGGTGAAGCGGATCGCGTGGGCGACGCCCGCGACCTCGGCATTCTCGCGTGCCGCCTGGATCGCGGTCGGGTCGATGTCGCTGCCGTGGATGACCGGCTTCAGCGCGGCCAGGCCTGCGGCCTCACGGTCACGCGCTTCGCTCTGGATGGTCTTCCAGGCGGCCTTGTCGAAGCCCAGCCAGCGGCTCGGCGGCAGGCTGCCATGGCGCATCAGGCCGGGAGCGACGTCGGCGGCCATCAGCGCGCCCTCGATCAGCAGCGTGCCGCTGCCGCACATCGGGTCCAGCAGGCCACCACCGGCGGCGTGCAGGCGCGGCCACTGCGCGCGCAGCAGCAGCGCGGCAGCCAGGTTTTCCTTCAGCGGTGCCTCGTGGGCGGCACCGCGCCAGCCCCGGCGATGCAACGGGCCGCCGCCGAGATCGATCGACAGCGAGGCACGGCCCTTGCGCAGTGACAGGTTGACGCGCACGTCCGGCAGGTCGGTGTTGACCGAGGGGCGTTCCAGGCCCTCATCGCGCATGCGGTCGACGATGGCGTCCTTGATCCGCTGGGCGGCAAAGCGGGCGTGGGTGATCTTGTCGCCGGACACATGTGCGTCCACCGCCAGGGTCATCTCCGGCTTGATGTGCTCATGCCACGGCAGCGCACGCACGCCGTCATACAGGGCCTGCTCGTCCGGGCACTCGAACTCGTCGATCGGCCACAGCACGCGGCTGGCCAGGCGCGACCACATCACGATCCGCAGCGCCTGCTCCAGTTCGCCCTCGGCGTTGACGCCGGCAATGGTGGCAGTGGCCTTGGCAAGGCCCAGGGCCGACAGTTCATCGGCAAGCAGGTATTCCAGGCCCTTGGCGCAGGAGACGAAGAATTTCACGGAATCGGTTCGCAGATGGTCGGGCGCGGCACAGGGGCCGGGCCAGTCGGAAAGGAGGGCCGTAGGCACGGCCGGCAGGCCCGCGCCGGGGGCGGCGGGGCTGTCATTGTAGTCAAAGCGGGCGGGCGCGCCGTGCGCCCGGGCTTCACAGTTGCCGCAGCAGGCGCTCGAAGGCCTGCGCGGAGGCCTCCACGTGGTGCTCCAGGCGGTGACCGTCGTCGACCAGCAGCAGCTGCGCCGAACGCGCCTGCGCCCAGGCAATCACCCCGGCGGCCGGTACCACGTCGTCATGCCAGGCCTGCACCACCGTGGTCGGCACCGCCGCAGCATCCAGCGCCGGCATCGGGCCCATGGTGGTCGGCGGCACCATCAGGAACAGGCCGGCCACAGGCACCTGCAGCGAGGCGATGGCGGAGATGTAGGCGCCCAGGCTGGAGCCGGCCAGCACCACCGGGCCCTGCTGGGCGGCGATGGCGGTACGTTCCACCAGGCGCTGCAGCCGGGTGCGCACGTCACCCACCCGGCTGACCTCGCTCATCGCGTCCAGGTCGGTGTAGTCCGGGCGTTCATGGGTCCAGCCCAGGCGTTGCGCCACGTCGGCCAGCGCGGTGACCTTGGTCGCTTCCGGGCCGCTCTCGAAACCGTGGGACAGGATGCAGTGGCCGCGGCTCATGCACGCGCTCCGTGGGAGCGGGTCGGCGGCGAAAGAGGAGGCAGGTTCATGCCGCAATGCTAGCATCGCTGGATGCCCAACCCGCTCCTTCCCGACCTGCAGCTGCAGCCCCTGCCCTATCAAGACCGCCTGCCGCTGCGCGACCCGGCCACGCTGGAGATGGTGGTGATCCACTGCACCGAGCTGCCCGATCTGGCGATGGCCCGCGAGTACGGCGAGCGCGTGCTGTATGACAGCGGCGCCGGCAACAGCGGCCACTTCTACATCGACCGCGATGGCAGCGTGGTGCAGTACGTGGCACCGGAACGGGTGGCCCACCACGTGCGCGGCATGAACGCGCATACGCTGGGCATCGAGCTGGTCAACACCGGGCGCTACCCGGACTGGTTCGACAGCCGCCATCAGGCGATGGACGAGGCCTACACCGAGGCACAGCTGGCGGCGCTGGAGGCGCTGCTGCTGGCGCTGGTGGCGCGCTATCCGTCGCTGCGGCGGATTGCCGGGCACGACCAGCTGGATCTGGAGCAGGTGCCGGCCAGCGATGATCCGACGCTGACGGTGGCGCGCAAGCGTGATCCGGGACCGTTGTTCCCGTGGGCGCGGGTGCTGGCGAAGGTGCCGCTGCAGCCTGTTGGGTAAGCGGCAGGGCTGCGCCCTGCACCCGCAGAGGCAACGGCCGAAGCAAGGGCAACAGCAGGATTCCCTGGGATGGCGGGGGGGGGGGGGGGGGGGGGGGGGGGGGGGGGGGGGGGGAGGGGGGGGGGGG